>CALRVY020000017.1:0-27733 GCA_943371725.1 Pseudanabaena sp. UWO311
CGTTAATCGTGTCTTGCAATTTTTGAAACTGTTCCGCTGTACATTCGTTGGTTAACCAGACAGCTTTTAAGTTTTGTATTGGCGCCTTCGATCAATCACATAATTATCCTTGCCGTATCAAATTTACTTCACTCATTTGTAAAAATGAACTATTAATTTAAATAACGTGAGTTCGACACCAAAATCTTCCTTAAATCGCTGGAAGGGAATATTCTAGCGAACGTAAGAATAAGTTCCACGCACTATTTTTTTAAGCTACTCATTTAAACATCGTTGTACTTCATTTTCCGAAGAATGCGCAGCGCATGTTTAAAATTTTGAAAGGCTATTGGATTTGATAAACTTTTAAAAAGCGACTTTGCGTCGATTAGTTTTTGCTTTGCGTCTTCGAAACCGTTTAAATACGCAATCATAAGGGTTTGCGGCACCGATTCTAATTCGGATTCGCGAACTGTTTCGGGTTTTTGAACAGCGCGGTTCAAAGTTGCAAGTGTTGCGTTATAAATATGGTGTAAAACTTTTCGGTTGTATTCGGGCGGTTCGAACAACATTTCGGTGTCGAGTTTGTAATAACCGTTATCGAAAAAACGTATGGTTTGCCGTTCGAGCGGATAGTAACTGGTTTTATCGTTGAGTCCGAGCGCAATAAATTCGGTTATCGTGAAACTCGAATCGTCGAATTCAATAAGTACTTCATCTTGAGCCGAATAAAATAATTTTACCTGTTCGTTAATCAATTCGATATCTACGCGCGAGAGATAGGTTTTGTCTTTTACTTTTTTGGGAATTCCTGCCCAGCAAATCACAAACAGTTCTTTAAAAACCTTGTAGTGCGCGGGCATGTCGCGGTGTTTTACGTACATAAAATCCATGACACTATCGAGCGTATCTTGAATGCTGTTTCTGCTGTTGTTCTCGATGCTTACCACTGTAGCTACGTTCGTAAAATTTCGCGAAACAGGCATTTCCACGGGAACACTATTTGAACCAATTCGCACGAAGCACGTTTTCTGAATAATAGTGTGTATTCCTTTTTTAAAGAACGACGCTTTATTTTTCGGACTTATCGTTACCAATCCGACCACTTTGCCTTTCGGAAGATGCGGAAACGGAACGTTATCGTATTGAATTTTAGGCGCATGTTCCAGAAAAGCATTCACTAAGTTTTGAATCCGACTGTCGTCGAAGAAATCGTCGCCAACAATTTCGTTGTCTTTGTCTTCCACACCTACCACGATATACGAGTGATTGGCCGGGTTGGAATTTGAAAGCGCACAAATGTGTTTCAGGAATTTTGCTTTTCCCTCGCGCGTGTGCAAGTTTAGCTGTCGCTTTTTATCGTAAAAACTCGACTCATCGTTATGCGCGAGCAGATTTTTTATGAGCAACCGCTTGTTTATCATAGTTTTCTATTTACCAAAGTTGCCGAAGCTTGATCGGTTGGATAAACTACTAAATCTGAAATATTTACGTGAGGCGGCATTGCTGCGATAAAATGTACAATATTGGCAATGTCTTCTGGTTTTAACGGCTGAAAACCTTCGTAAACTTTTGCTGCTCGCGCTTCATCACCTTTGAAACGAACTTTGGAGAAATCGGTTTGTACCATGGCCGGATGTACGGCACTTACGCGAATTCCCGTTCCGTTTAAATCGATGCGCAGGCCATTGGTTAGCGTATCGACTGCCGATTTTGTTGCACAGTACATGTTTCCGCGCGGATACACTTCTTTTGCGGCTGTCGAACCAATGTTTATGATGTGTCCGCTTCCCACTTCTAGCATTTTGGGCAAAATGGCTTTGGTAAGAAACATAACGCCTTTGATGTTCGTATCGATCATAAGTTCCCAATCTGAAAGCGCGGCGTCTTGAGATAAATCGAGGCCGTGCGCGTTTCCAGCATTGTTTACTAACAAATCAATTTGCGAAAATTCGTTTGGTAGAGAATCTACAAAACGGGCTACTTCTTCCCTTGAACTCACGTCGAATAGCGCGGTGTACACTGCTGTTTGATTTTCAAGTTCGCTTTTTAGTTGTTCGAGTTTTTCGCTATTGCGCCCGCAGAGTATCAATTGGTAATTCGCTTCGGCACATTTTCGTGCGATCGCCGATCCGATACCTCCGGTTGCGCCGGTAATAAGAGCTGTTTTTTTCATGGTACTTTATGTCCTAATGCTGCGGTATATATTTCAAACCATTCGATGGTGCTCATCGAAAAAGTTAGTGCTTTCAGTTGGCTTTTGAGTCGGTTTACATCGGTAGTTCCGACCACGGGAGCAATTTGCGCCGGATGTTTTAAAATCCAATTTAGTAAAACGGTATCGGTTCCGACCTCGTATTTTTGAGCGAGTTCTTCAACAACGGGTTTTAGGCGTTTGGCGGTTTCAGAATCGGTTTTAAAATAACTTCCAAGCGGATTCCACGCCATAGGCTTTATCTGGTGAAGGAGCATAAAATCGAGTGCTCCTGATGTTGCGGCTTCGTGATGGGTAGCCGAAAACTGAATTTGATTGAACTGAACCGGAAGATATTTAAGCAACAATGCCGTTTGATTGTTGGTAAAGTTTGAAACGCCAAACGAACGAATTTTACCGGATTCCAATAATCGCGTTACCGCTGCGGCCACTTCTTCGGGCTGTAACAGCGGGCTTGGGCGATGCAGTAGGAAAACGTCTAGGTAATCGGTTTGTAAATGCGCGAGCGACTGTTCCGCGGAAGCGATGATGTGCTCAAAACTGTAGTCGTAATGTTTAATTTTTACCGGACGCGCCTCGCTGACATACTGGATACCGCATTTGGTTATCAATTGGATATTCGAACGATCGATTCCACTTTCGCGTAAAGCGGCGCCAAAAGTAGCTTCAGTAGTGTAACCGCCGTAGATATCGGCATGATCGAAATCGGTTATTCCACTTTCGTGGAAGGTACGAATGCGCTCGGCCATATCGTTTACACTAAAGTCTTTGCCCCAAACACCCCAGGTCATTACGCCCGCAATTATTTTATTGGGCATTTTTTCTGTCATTTTCACTTGAATTTTCAATAGTTTCCCAAAAGTCTTAAAAATATAAAAAGGAAATCACAAATGACACTTAAGGTTTGAACGAGCTATCGGAATTTAACCATCCTTTAACAATCATAAGCCTAAAAAAAAATTCAATTTGTGACCGGATTTTAACATAAAACAAACTGAATTAATAACACAAGAGATGGAAGACCAAAGAACATCGGTAGATATCCGCGCAATTAATGAGAAAATTGAACGCGAAAGTGCATTTATCGACTTGTTGTCGATGGAAATGAACAAAGTTATCGTTGGGCAAAAAACCATGGTTGAGCGCCTGCTCATCGGATTACTCGGAAAAGGTCATATCTTGTTGGAAGGCGTGCCCGGATTGGCAAAAACTTTGGCGATTAACACACTGAGCCAAGCCATTCAAGCGAGTTTTAGCCGTATTCAATTTACGCCCGATTTACTTCCAGCCGACGTTATCGGAACGATGATTTACAACATCAAAGCCAACGAATTCTCGATAAAAAAAGGACCTATTTTCGCTAACTTCGTACTTGCCGACGAGATTAACCGGGCGCCTGCTAAAGTGCAATCGGCTTTACTCGAGGCGATGCAAGAAAAGCAAGTAACCATCGGCGATACCACATTTAAACTCGACCAGCCGTTTTTGGTTCTAGCCACGCAAAACCCGATTGAACAAGAAGGAACGTATCCGTTACCCGAAGCGCAAGTCGACCGTTTCATGCTTAAAACGGTAATCGATTATCCAAAAATCGAAGAAGAGCGCTTAGTTATTCGTCAGAATTTATCGGGCGGATTCGAAAAAGTGAACGCAGTAATCAGCACCGAACAAATCATCCGTGCTCAAGCGGCGGTTCGCGAAGTGTACATGGACGAAAAAATCGAAAAATACATCCTCGATTTAATTTTCGCGACGCGTTATCCAGAGAAATACAAGTTAGAAAGCATCAAACCATTGATTTCTTTTGGCGCATCGCCGCGTGGAAGTATCAACTTGGCGACCGCGGCAAAATGTTATGCATTCATAAAACGCCGTGGTTATGTAATTCCGGAAGATGTTCGTGCCGTTGTATACGACGTGTTGCGTCATAGAATTGGTGTGACTTACGAAGCTGAAGCTGAAAACGTAACGTCGGTCGATATCATCAATAAAATCATCAATGAAGTTGAAGTTCCTTAATCTGTTCTGAAGCCACACCACATGGACACAAAAGAACTATTAAAGAAAGTCCGCAAGATTGAAATCAAAACCAAGCGCCTGAGTGATCATATTTTCTCGGGAGAATATCACACGTCGTTTAAAGGACGTGGTATGACGTTTAGCGAAGTTCGTCAATACAACTTTGGCGACGACATCCGAAACATCGATTGGAACGTAACGGCGCGCTACAACGAGCCTTTTGTGAAGGTTTTTGAAGAAGAACGCGAACTCACAATGATGTTACTTGTTGACATTAGTGCTTCGTCGAATTTCGGTTCAACGGCGCAGTTTAAAAACGAAATCATCACCGAAATAGCAGCTACTTTAGCCTTTGCTGCCACAAACAACAACGATAAAATTGGTTTGATTTTATTCACATCGCAAGTTGAATTGTACATTCCACCGAAGAAAGGAAAGTCGCACGTATTGCGAATTATCCGCGAACTCATCGAATTTCAGCCCAAGCAAACCGCTACTAATTTGGCCGAAGCGCTGCGTTTTTTATCGGCTACTCAGAAAAAACGCGCTATTGTTTTCGTAATTTCCGATTTTATGTCGGATCCGTACGATTCGACGCTCAAGATAGCGGCACGCAAGCACGACATAACAGGAATTCGTGTGTACGACGAACGCGAGCAAACGCTGCCTGCTGTTGGTTTGATTCCGGTTTTTGATGCCGAAGCTCAGGAATACGTTTATGTGGATAGCAACCGGAAATCAGTTCGTGACGCTTACAAGCAAACGTTTGTTCAACAAGCTAATTTCTTTAAAGAAACGTTCAGCAAATGCGGCGCAGGTGTTGTTAATACACGTGTTGATGAAAGCTATGTAACCAAATTACTCGCCTTTTTTAAATCCAAAAACTAATGCGAAGCCTACGAATACTCTTTTTGATTCTTGCCTCGATACCGGTTTTCGGACAGCAAGCAACGGTAAAAATGGCTGTGGATTCTACAGCAAAAAAAATCGGCGCTGAATTTCGAGTAACCGTTCGAACTACGGTTGACACTGCCGATATTGTGCAGTTTCCGCTTGCTCCTCGATTCGGAAACCTCGATGTCATTCGCAACTACAAAGTAGATACTATTGAACAAGGCGGAAAAATCGAGCTCATTAAACGCTACGGCTTAACGCAGTTTGATAGCGGCAAATACGTCATTCCGAAACTTCCTATAAAAATTAACGGCGAAGTGTACTTTACCGATGCCATTCCGATTGAAGTGGCTGCTGTAAAAGTGGACACGCTGAAGCAAAAAATGTTCGATATCAAAACCGTTATTGGGCCAGAAGGAAGTCGCGATTGGACTTTGTTGTGGCTTTTACTCGTTGTGATTATTTTGCTTGGAATTGCCATTTGGTACGCGAGGAGAAAACGCTTGGAAAATGAATTAGAAAAAGTTGTTATTTATAAAACGCCGATAGATAAAGCAACGAATCTTTTAAAATCGCTAGAAAAAAAGCAGCTTTGGCAAAAAGGTGATGTCAAAGGATATTATTCTGAATTGACCGATATCGCGAGAACTTACATCGAAGAGGAAATCAAAATCCCAGCGATGGAAAGCACAACTGGAGAATTGATTGTTGCTTTAAAGAAAGTTTCTCAGAAAAAGAACTACAAACTTTCAGCTGGAACTTTGGAAGATCTGAAGCAAGTTCTGATGCAAGCTGATTTGGTGAAATTTGCTAAATCGAAACCGCTGGAATTCGAGATTGAAGCCGACAAGCTGCGTATTGAAAAAACAATTGTGACTTTACATGAGGCCATCCCAGAAGAAATTATTGAAGAAGACGCGCCAATTGAAGAATTACAAGAAGTTCGAGCATCTAAAATTCGTAAGAAACGCCAAATACGTATAGCGATAGCTGCTTCGATCGGCTTGTTTTTACTGGGATTAGGTACTTGGATTGGCCTTTCAGGATACACCGAGGTAAAAGATACCTTACTGTTTAATCGAGGTAAAATTTTACTCGAAGGCGAATGGGTGAAGAGCGAATACGGTTATCCCGGAATTACGATTGAAACACCAGTAGTTTTGAAGCGCGAAAAGAAATCGCTCCTAAATGCAACATTACCAGCACAAATGGGAAATATGCAAAGTTTTTCGTCTGGCGATTTCTCGGGTGCATTTTCAATTACGATTGCTACATTGACATCGAAAGACACGACGCAAATTCCTTTGGAGAAAATTTTGGAGCAAACCTTGCAACGCTTGGAACGCAATAATGCGCGAAACATCATTGGCGATCAAGGCGAATTTACCACACCCAATGGAATTGCGGGCTTGCGAGGTATGGGAACTTTTTCGCAAATCAATCCAATTACGAAGAGCAGTACAAAATTTTATTACGAATTGTTCATCTTTAATCAAGAAGGTGGTGTCCAAAAGATTTTAATGGCTATTCCGGAAGGCGATGTATATGGAAAGAAAATTGCAGATCGTGTGATTAATAGTATCGAACTCAGACAACTCAATACCAATGGAGGGAACTAGTTTTTTAAATCCTGAGTTTTTATGGTTGCTTCTTTTGCTGCCGGGACTTGCTGTTTATCAGTATTTTTTCCGAAACAAGCGAACGCCAAAAATGCAATTAAGCAGCACCAGAGCATTTGCCAAGGCGCAGCGATTTCCCGTGGTTTTAGACCAAATCCTATATTACGGACGATTAGTAGCTTTTGCGAGCTTAATCATTGCTCTGGCACGACCACGATCGGTTAATGTTTCCAGTCAAACTAAAACAACAAAAGGGATTGACATTGTGATTGCAATGGACGTTTCGGGATCGATGCTTGCAAAAGATTTGAAACCCAACCGAATGAGTGCACTAAAACGTGTTGCAGCACAATTCGTTTCCGATCGACCAAATGATCGTATCGGAATTGTTGTTTACGCAGCTGAAGCCTATACCAAAACGCCTGTTACCAGTGATAAATCGGTCATTCTACAAGCCCTTGATGGTGTAAAGTACGATCAAGTATTACAAGACGGAACGGGTATTGGAATGGGACTTACAACTGCCGTTAACCGATTGAAAGACAGTAAAGCAAAAAGCAAAGTTATTATTCTGTTAACTGATGGCGTAAACAATGCCGGATTTATAGAACCTGAAACCGCTGCTGAAATTGCAAAAGAATTTGGAATTAAAGTTTACACCATTGGTATTGGAACCAATGGTATGGCCGAATTTCCGTACGCCATTGCACCCGATGGATCGTTTTTATTCCGAATGATGAAAGTGGAAATCGACGAGCAACTCATGAAAAATATTGCTGCCAAAACTGGTGGAAAGTACTTTAGAGCCACTTCGAACCAACGTTTGAGCCAGATTTATAAAGAGATTAATAAGTTGGAAACAACAGAAATTGAAGAATTGAAATTTTACGATTACGATGAAAAATACCGACCTTTTGTTTGGTTGGCCTTTGGGTTGTTGTGTTTAGAATTTTTTGTTCGTCAGACGTATTTTAGAAACATTGTTTAGTTATGTTCGAATTTGAAAATACAGGTTATTTTTATTTGCTCGCCATAGTTGCGTTCTTTGTGGCGTTGTTCCTATTCGGACGTCTTCGCGTGAAGCTTGCGCGGAAGAAATTTGCACAAGAAAGCGCGCTTCATAAACTTATTCAGGAACGTTCGCCCAGAAAAACGTGGCTGAAAGCAGGCCTCTTTTTACTCGGATTAACTGCTGTAATTATTGCGTTGGTAAATCCGAAAGTGGGAACAAAGACCGAAACCGCGAAACGCCAAGGAATTGACATTGTTTTTGCACTCGACGTTTCTAAAAGTATGCTTTGCGAAGACGTGGCGCCGAGCCGACTTGAGAAATCGAAGCAGGTAATTTCACAAATTATGAATCAACTCGGCGGCGATCGTGTGGGTTTGGTAGCTTACGCCGGAAGCGCTTTCCCTGTTTTGCCCATCACTTCCGATTTTGGCGTAGCACGTATGTTTTTGCAAAGTGCAAATCCGACAATGGTTTCCTCACAAGGAACTTCGCTTGACGATGCTATTCGGATTTCTGCCGGCTATTTTGAAGAGGATTCGAAAGTAAATAAGCTGTTGATTTTGATTTCGGATGGAGAAGACCATTCCGATGGAGCAACCGACGCTGCAGAAGAAGCTAATAAAATTGGACTCAAAATTCTAACCATTGGCGTTGGAACCGAGCAAGGCGGCCCTATTCCTCTTAAAGAAAACGGTATCACCAAAAGTTTCCAACGCGATAATGCCGGAGAAGTTGTAACCACTAAAAGAAACGAAGCGTCATTAAAAGAAATTGCCGATGCCACTAACGGAGCGTACGTCAATGGAAATGAGACTAAAGCAACACTCGAAGCAGTGAAAGCAGCGCTTGATAACATCGAAAAAAGCGATTTAGAATCGAAAGAATACACCGATTTTAATTCGCAATTTCAGTGGTTTATCGGTTTAGCACTGCTGCTTTTGTTCATCGACTTTTTAATGTTAGACCGAACAACAGCTTGGTTAAAGAAGTTAAATCTGTTCAACGAATAGTCATGAAAAAATATTTGTACCTCATTGCATTTGTACTTTTTGGCTATTGCGGATTTTCTCAGTCGGCTAAAAGCCAAATTGCTAAAGGAAACAGCGAGTTCGAAAGCAAGAAATTTGAAGAAGCTGAAACTGCCTACCGAATTGCAAATTCTAAAGGAGAAAATGTACGTGGCAGTTACAATTTGGGAAATGCAATCTATCGTATGAAACAGCCTGCGGAAGCGGGTTTTGCTTACTTCCGTTCTGTGGAGAACGCAAAAACAAGACCTGAAAAACACAAAGCTTTTCACAATTTAGGCAATGTCTTTATGAACATGAAAGACTATGGGAAAGCGGTCGAAGCTTATAAAAATGCGTTAATTAACAACCCAACCGACGAAAAAACGCGGTATAATTACGCTTTGGCAAAGGAACTTCTGAAAAAGAACCCGCCGAAGAACAACGATAAAGACAAAGACAAGGACAAAAAAGAGAAGAATAAAGAGAAAAACAAGCCGGATCAGAACAAGAAAGACGACAAAAACAAAGATCAAAAACAAGATCAGCAAGGTAATGATCCCAAAAAGAACGATAACAAAAACCCTGGAAAACAAAATCCTGGAAAAGCTGGAATATCCAAAGATCGCATGCAAAATTTACTCGATGCAGTAAATAACGAAGAAAAGAAAATTCAAGATAAAGTAAACAAAAATAAAGTAAAAGGAAAACCCGTTCAATCGGAAAAAGACTGGTAGAACCGCATGAATATGAAACTCGTAACATACATTTCTGCAATTTTCTTCTTGCTGCTTCAAACAGCTACTGCACAAGTACAGTTTGAAGCAAAAGTGAGTAAAACCACTTTGGGCATTAACGAAAGGCTCAGAATTGATTTTACCATGAACGACGATGGCGATAATTTTGAACCACCTAATTTCGACGCCTGCGGATTTAAAGTAGTTGCCGGACCGAGTCAACAAGTGAGTCAGTCGTGGATTAATGGAAAATCATCATTTAGTAAAACCTATTCGTATTATTTGATTCCAAAATCACGCGGAACATTAACCATAAAGCAAGCTTCGATCGAAATTCGCGGACAGATTTACAAAACATCGCCAGTGCGAATTAACGTTACTGCCGCGGTTGAGCTTCCAAAAGATCCGAACAACGCACCGCAAGTTAATGTTAATGACGCGATTCATTTAGTTGCCGAAGTTTCTAAAAACAGCCCGTACATAAACGAACCCATAACGGTAGTTTATAAACTATACATCAGTTACGACATTGGTGTAAAATCATGGCGCGAGCTCGACAAACCAAAGTACAACGACTTTTGGTCGCAAAACATCGATATCAAAGAACTTAAAGCTGAAGACGGAAATTACAACGGTGAGAAAATGCGGTATGTGGTTCTTCGCAAAACGGTGCTTTATCCGCAGAAATCTGGAAAATTGATGATCGAACCATTATCACTCGATATCGACGTTCAATTGCCGTCAAACCGCAGAAATTTCTTCGGTCAAGTAATGCTTATCGATGATTCGAAACGCGTTTCAGCGGGCGCACGTACTATCAATGTTAAGCCATTACCTGAAGCTGGAAAACCCGAGAACTTTAATGGAGCAGTAGGGCGTTTTTCCTTCCGCGCCAAGCCATCAAAAACAACACTCAACAACGGCGAAAGCCTAGATTTAACGGTCAGTGTTTCTGGAACCGGAAATTTAAAACTATTCAATTTACCAAAACCTACAGTCCCGAGTTCGCTCGAAATGTACGATCCGGTGCACAGCGAAAACGTAACTACACCTTTATCAGGAATGACGGGAAGTATTACCGACACCTATACGATCATTCCACAATTTAAGGGAGATTATCCGATAAAACCGCTAACATTCAGCTACTTCGATCCAAGTGTAGGTAAATACAAAACGATTAGTAGCGAACCTTTCACAATCAAAGTACTCGACGGGCCTGCGAATGCTTCTGCAACAGCATCAACTGCCAGCAACGCACCCAAACAAGCACTTACTAAAACAGCACAATTCAAATTCATAAAACTAAAAACCAAACTTGTTAATCGAACTACAAGCGATTTCTATGGTTCAGTTGGGTTCTATTCCTTAATGATTTCGCCGCTTTTAGCACTGCCCTTATTCTTGTTAATCAAGCGCCGTAAAAAACGAGTGGAAGAGGACGTAATTGGGAACAAAACCAAGAATTCAAACAAACTGGCGCGGCGTTTCTTATCGGAAGCAAAAAGTGCCATCGACGATAAAGAGCGTTTTTACATTGCATTAGAGCGCGCCTTACACAATTTCTTGAAAGCTAAATTGCAAATTGAAACTTCGGAAATGAGTAAAGCGAAAATCGCCGAACTATTGCGAAACAAAAAAGCTAGTGTAGAAACAACATCAGCCTTAATCAACCTGATAGAAAGTTGCGAGTTTGCTCGCTATGCACCTACTTCCGAATCGGCTATTAATGCCGATTATGAGACTGCTGTCGAATTATTAAATCAACTCGAAAAGCAAATTAAGTAAGATGAAAAAGTTACTGCTCTTATGCCTTCTTTGTTGCCACGCTATTAGTGCTCAACCACTTTTTGACAAGGCAAATAACTTGTATCGCACAGAAAAATATAGCGAAGCTGCACAAGCCTACGAAGAAATTCTGGGTAGCGGAAAGTTCTCTGCCGATGTGTTTTTCAATTTAGGAAATACCTACTATAAGCTAGGAAAAGTGGCACCAGCTGTGTACAATTACGAAATGGCGCTTTTACTAAAGCCCGGCGACGAGGACATCAAAAACAACCTGAAGTTTGCCGAACAACTACGCATTGACGATATTAAAGAAGTGGGCGAAGCTGGATTTGCGACATTATTAAACGATGCGTTTCCTGGATTTAATCAAAATACTTGGGCAAAAATCGCAGCATCTTTAATGATATTGGTATGTGTTGCATTGGGCTTTTACTATTTCACTTCTCAAAAAATGCTACGAAAACTAAGCTTTGTATTAGCTGGTTTATTACTCTTAGGCGGATTGGCCACCGCAGGATTTGCGCAAATTAGCTTTTCCCACAGTAACAACAAACGAGAAGCGGTTGTTTTTGCAGAGAATTTGCCCGTTAAATCGGAACCGAAAGCCGAATCGGCAAACGCCTTTACACTTCACGCAGGCACCAAAGTGAAAATAGTGGAAACTCTTGATCGCTGGTTTCACATCGAAGTTCAAAACGGAAATGAAGGTTGGGTTTTAGCTAGTTCGATGAAAGAAATTACACTTAAACCAGCAGTAGTCCGATAGTTTTCACAAATTAGTGTAAACCTGTTTTGTAAGATTTACTCCGGACTAAAATCGAATCGCGGAAACACAAACCGAACCATTTTCATCATTGCTCGGGTAACCGAATTTTCATAGAACCAGTCGAATTCCCGATACGTGTATAATTCGAAAGTTCGTTCAAAATAGCACATCAAAATACCTAGAATAAGTAATCCTTGGGCTAAATAAGCAATTACACCAATTAGATTATTGATGATTCCCAAATTTTGAAAACGATATGTCGTTGCTAAATGCACAATTTGCGAGCGCTGATAGAGTTCTAATAGAATATAAGCTGTAAAAAAGGCACAGTTTTGGCTAATCCCATGAGGTAATTCAAATAAAAGAGTCAATAAAACCGATAAAGAAGGTTGAATTTGCAATGCTGAAAAGACTGCGAAAAATCGCCACGTCATAAGCATACAACAAGTGTAACCAGCTAAATATAAGCCACGAAGCATCATGACTAAAAACAAAAAATAAAATACAAATTCGAAATACATGGGGCAATGTAATTGACTTCCGAATTTAATTCAAAGTAAACCTAACTTTCTAATTATTTTTGTCGAAATTATACGATTCATAAAACAGTAAAGAAATGTCGAGAGACCAGCAACTAAAAGAACGATGGGAAGCAGTAGTGAAAAAACTCTCCGACCAATTTGCCGAGGGTGATGAACTCGACCTCGACGCCATAATTTACCTCATTGGCGTTCAAGAACTCGGACAATTGCATCGTAAATTCGAAAAAGACGAGAAACTCAATTTAATGCATATTGCCATTTGCCGCTTGTTGCAGCCCTACGGCTATTACGAACTCGACTATGTAGATGCCGAAGGTTGGCCGCATTACCGCATTCTCGAACCCCTTCCGCCACTAAAAGCAGGCGAACAACGGTTGTTAATGACCGATGCCGTGGTAAATTATTTCCTCGAATCGCAGTATATTCAATAGCCAAAACAGAATTAAACCCTAAATTTGCACTTTCAAAATTTGCTATGATCGATCAGATACAAGCCTACATTCAAGAAGTAGAAGCGTTTCAAACTACCGACAAAAACGAACTCGAACAATTTCGAATCAAGTTTATTGGCTCGAAAGGTATTTTGAAAGATTTATTTGCCGCCTTTAAAGCCGTTCCAAACGAAGAAAAAAAGGCTTTTGGCCAATTGATTAATCAGTTGAAAAATGCTGCCGAAGAAAAAGTAGCACAAATTACGGCAACGCTCGAAGCCGCTACACTTTCAGCGCCAACGCTAAACGACCTTACGCGTCCAGGCGAAGCTTTTACTTTAGGTGCAAGACATCCGATTTCGATCGTGAAAAATCAGATTTTAGACGTATTCGCTTCCATCGGATTTAATGTTTCCGACGGACCCGAAATCGAAGACGATTGGCACAATTTCACGGCTTTGAACTTGCCCGAATACCATCCGGCACGCGACATGCAAGACACCTTCTTCATACAAACCAATCCGGATATCTTGCTGCGCACCCACACCTCAAGTGTGCAAGTACGATACATGGAAGCAAACAAGCCGCCTATTCGTACCATTTCGCCCGGACGCGTGTTCCGTAACGAAGCCATTTCATCGCGATCGCACTGTATCTTCCACCAAGTCGAAGGTTTGTACATCGATAAAGATGTTTCCTTTGCCGATTTGAAGCAAACCCTACTCTACTTCACCAAAGAAATGTTCGGTAAGTCGAAAATTCGTTTGCGACCTTCCTACTTCCCGTTCACCGAACCAAGTGCCGAAGTTGATATTTATTGGGGACTAAAAACCGAAACCGATTACCGAATTACCAAAGGAACCGGATGGCTCGAAATTATGGGCTGCGGCATGGTTGATCCGAACGTTTTGAAAAACTGCAACATCAATCCCGACGAATTTACCGGTTTTGCCTTCGGTATGGGCATTGAGCGTATTGCCATGTTGTTGTATCAAATTGGCGATATTCGCATGTTTTACGAAAACGACGTTCGTTTCTTAAACCAATTCAGCAGCGCTATTTAATTCGTAAAAACGATGCTAAAAGACTATCAAATTCCGGAAGTAAAAAACGTATTCTTCGCTGCTGTGCAGGAATGGAGCGACGATTTTATGGCCGATGTTTGGTACATTTATTTGATAAACGACAGTGATTTCGACATCGATAGCGTAATGGTTGTTTCAAAAGCCTTCGGAACAATCGATGGCGAAATGAAAAAAACCTCGCTGCTGCGCCACGCTTTCATGCAAGTTCCCGCAGTGAGCGCCATAAAAGTCGAGCTTTTAGAAAACAGCCTGATCCAACTCAATAACGAGTTTATGCTTACGTACTTTATCGGAAACACGCTGTACGACAAAAAATTCACTTTCAAGGCCAACAGCGTACACGTAAATCACGCCGAAGAAGTTCCGATTTTATTCAAACCTGGCGTAATCGTAAGCTAAGTAAAGGTAATTTTTTGGGCGTTCCCGCTTCTGTTTTCCACACTCCGCGATGCTGCGCGCGCAAAACAGTCGCCGTCGGGCTTTCCGCTGCAAGTTTTTTGTAGCTTAAACGCCACCACAAAAAAGCTTTCCGCTCCACCCGAGGCTTTAGCCGAACTGACCGAAGGTAATCCCTAACGCAGAAGTTCGTGCACAACAACTAATTTCCTTGTTAGCACATGTCGTTCCTCAGAAAAAATCGAAATAAAATACAAGCCGCTTTTCAAATCACGGACATCCAACTTTACGTTCGAATCAGATGTCGATTGAATTGATTTCCGAATTTGTTTTCCTGCGCTGTCGTATATACAAATGTGAACATTACTAAGAAAATCGGAAAACAAAACACTAACTGTTTCCCGCGCAGGATTTGGAACCACTTGAAAGGTAAAGTCATTATCTGAAGAAAGAGTTTCAGTTCCTAAAACCACAGCATCGACCAACGGAAATAAAACTTCGCTGGCACCCACTTGAGCTTGTAAATCTACATAATCACAAATTCCTTCATCGTTTGTAAAATAAGCTTCCACTAAAAAAGTAAACGTTCCGTTTGGCAAATCAGTTAGAACCAGATTATCGGTTTCCTCGGTGATCGCATTAAAAGGTGTTTTTTGATAGCAAATTCTTACTTTTACCACAGTGCCTTCCACAAAAACTTGATGCGTAGTATAAAATGTGAGATCGTTATGATAAATCGATACACTTAAAACTGTATTCGAAGCAGTTGCTTGTAAACTAGCATTCGTGATTTCTAAAGCATGAATTTTCGAAAAACTGAAAATAAAAACAAGAGAGAAATAAAGAAGTTTTGTTTTCATACCTTAAAAATATAAATGGTAGTAATCAAGTTAATAGCACATGCCCATCCGAATATAAGGTTAAAAGTAGTTGCTTTTTTTGAAATAGTGCACCGCTATAAAACCAATACTAAAAAACAAGCAATGAAATTCTAAATAATTGTTCTCTTAAAAGCGATTCAAAGTTAAATCCTTGAAACATCTTGTATCTTCGTCTTACCTTTACAAAAAAATTTTTCCATGCATTTTCTTTCGGAAGATTTAGAAGAATACATCGCAGCACATTCGCAAGCCGAACCTCCGTTGCTCAAACAACTAGCTAAGGAAACCTACCAAAAAGTGCTCATTCCGCGCATGCTTAGCGGGCATTTTCAAGGTCGGGTTTTATCGATGATTTCTAAACTAGTACGACCTACGCGCATACTCGAAATTGGCACCTACACAGGTTACGCCACTTTAGCGCTTTGCGAAGGTTTGCAAAACAACGGCGAGGTACATACCATAGATATCAAAGAGGAATTGCAGCCGTTTCAGCGCAAGTTTTTCGATCTGTCGCCGTACGGCCAACAAATCACGCAACATCTCGGCGAAGCCATTCACATCATTCCTACCTTAGAACCGGGTTTCGATTTGGTGTTTATCGACGCCGACAAAGAAAATTACATTCACTACTTTGATTTGATTGTGCCCATGATGAACCGAGGCGGCATTATTTTGTCGGACAACGTTCTGTGGAGCGGAAAAGTCGTAGAACCTCTCGTGGCAGGCGATGTAAGTACTGAAGTACTACTGGAATACAACAAAAAGGTAAATACCGATCCGCGTGTGGAAACGGTTTTGCTCCCAATTCGCGACGGACTCACACTCACGCGAGTGCTTTAAACTGCCGCTGATTTCAAGAATTTACTTCCGTAACGCGCACGAACAAATCGATGTAGCGCTAAAGCCAAGGTACCCGAAAAAATACCGAAAAGATACCCGCACAGAATGTCGCCCGGAAAATGCAAACCCAAATAAATACGGCTGTACGCAAAAATTAACGGCCAAAGAAATAGCAAGAAAGCATAGCGGTAATGCTTCCGCAGCAGCGCAAAAATAAATACTGCCGATGCCATGGAATTAGAGGCGTGTCCGCTGAAAAAAGAAAACGATTTACTGCTTTTAACTTCACGCATGAATCCTTCGAGAGTCGGATCGTTACACGGACGCAAACGCATGAAAGTATTCTTTACTAAATTCGTAGTTTGATCCGTAAAAACGAGCATTACAGCAATGCACAATATTATTACCAATATGTGTTTCCAACCGTAATTCTTCACCAAAAGATAAAGTAAAAAGAGAAAAAACGGCGTCCAATGCAATTGTTTGGTGATTAACAACCAAAAACCGTCCCAACGTTCGGAACCGAGATTATTCAAAAACAAAAAAATCGAATGATCGATTTCTGTAAGATATTCTAACATTAACGTTGCCGTTTTACGGTTCCTTCTAGCTCTTGAATTCCGGCTTTAGCTGCATCAATTTCCCGATTTACATCGCCAATCAAAGGCGCATCCGGATTGTCGAGTACTTGAGTTATCTCACTCGGATCGAAACCTTTTTTCAACTTATCCAACTCCTCGCTCAATCCGCCGGTTAACGATTGCTTGTTAATTCCGTGCTCGTCGGCGTTTTTGGTAATCTCGTACTTAAGCTCGTTGGTAGCGTTTTTAAGCTGCGCCATACCTTTTCCGAGTTGCCGCGCTACTTCAGGAATGTTTTTCGAACCAAATAACATGATGGCTATCAGTACGATAAAAATCATTTCACCACCGCCTATTCCAAACATAGCTAGATTCTTTTAGATTACAAATTTACGCACGTTCCTTGAAAATCCGTTTTAATTATTTCCCAAAAACACCTGCGTCGGTCGATTTTGGCCAAGAGTTGTTGCTAACATCCACATCGGCTGTTTCCAACTTCGGATCAACTTTTACGCTTTTCAACAACTTCTCTGTGGCAAATACACGACTTACCTCAGCGTCGTTAAAACGCCAGATTTGTGCCGGAAAACGATGCATTTCCGTTGTGCCGTCTTCAAAAGTTAGTTCCACCAAAAGCGGCATCACCAATCCGCCTGGCTTATCGAAAGTAATTTCATAGAAATATTTCGGAGTCTTCAACTTGGCACGTTCCTCTTCGCTAAACTTCGACTTCAAAAACTCGTCTAAGTTCTTTACATCCTCGATTTTGAGCGGCTTGTTGAGTTCTGCTTTAAAATCTTCGCTAGTTTCCGACAACATATATACCAACGGACCCGAATTTGCCAATCGACGACGGCGACCTACCGCTGGTGCTTTAAAATTCTTAGGCGCATCGTTACTCACAAAATAACGAGTTACTTGCTTCACACCAATATCAACATAATCGGTGGTATAAAACCAACCGCGCCAAAACCAATCTAAATCCACTGCCGACGCGTCTTCCATTGTACGGAAAAAATCTTCTGGTGTTGGGTGCTTAAACTTCCAACGATTCGCGTAGGTTTTAAAGGCGTGATCAAACAACTCGCGTCCCATGACGGTTTCACGCAAAATATTCAATGCCGTTGCAGGTTTTCCGTAAGCGTTGTTTCCAAATTGACGAATGCTTTCCGAGTTGGTCATAATAGGTTCCAAACCAGTTTGCGCACCGCCCATGTACGGCGCAATTAAACGAGCCGGACCGCGATCAACCGGGAAAGTAGCTTCCCATTCGATTTCAGTTAAATACTCCAAAAAGGTGTTCAAACCTTCGTCCATCCACGTCCACTGACGCTCATCCGAATTCACTATCATCGGAAAATAATTGTGCCCCACTTCGTGAATAATTACGCCGAGCATCCCGTATTTAACGCGATCCGAATACGTTCCGTCAGCTTCTGGACGACCGAAATTCCAGCAAATCATCGGATATTCCATACCCTGATCTTGGGCATTGATTGAAATCGCTTTTGGATACGGATAATCGAAGGTGTATTTAGAGTAGGTCTTTAATGTATGTGCAACGATTCGTGTAGAAAACTCGCCCCAAAGCGGATTTCCTTCTTTTGGATACAATGAAATAGCCATTGCTGTACCGTCCTGTAACTTCACCGCCATGGCATCGTAAATAAATTTTCGTGAAGTTGAAATACCAAAATCGCGGACATTGGTAGCTTTAAATCGCCATGTTTTCTTCTGATTGCTAAAGCCTTTTTCAGCAGCAATAGCCTCTTCTTGAGTAACTACTACCACAGGTTTATCGAATGTTTTCTCAGCCAATTGATACCGCTTGAGTTGCTCGGCAGTGAACACTTCCGAACGATTCTGCAAATCGCCAGTTGCTTCCATAATGTGATCGGCCGGAACGGTAATCGCTACTTCGTAATCGCCGAAAGGCAAAGCAAACTCGCCCGATCCCCAAAATTGCATGTTTTGCCAACCTTCTACATCGCTATACACGGCCATTCGCGGAAAAAATTGCGCTAAAACGTATAATTTATTACCGTCGGGAAAAGCTTCGTAACCCGATCTGCCGCCATCGAGTTGATAATTGTTGATGTTATACCACCACTTCACTTTAAAACTAAACGACTCACCTTTCTTAAGCGGTTTTGGCAAATCGATACGCATCATGGTGTAGTTAATCGTGTAAGGCAATGCTTTCCCTTTGGTATCGGTTACATATTCTATTCGAAAACCACCGTCGAATTTTTCTTCCATAAACCGACGCGAAAATCCGGCTGCCGCCATCGAAGTTTCCATTCTTTGCGAATCGGCTAAAGGTGTTTGCGAATTGCGCGCTTGCTGATTTTGATCGAGTTGCATCCACAAATATTCCAACGATTCGCCCGCGTTATTGGTGTAGGTAACCGTTTCTTCGCCGTACACTTTTTGGTTTTTATCGTCGAGTTCAATCGCCATTTTATAATCGGCTTTTTGCTGATAGTATGCGGGTCCTGGCGCGCCCGAAGCCGTTCGGTACATATTTGGTGTTGCCAATAAATCGTACATCTGACGGAACTTACTGGTGTCGGTGTGTCCAGCT
The DNA here is from genome assembly GCA_943371725.1 of Pseudanabaena sp. UWO311. Taxonomy (GTDB): domain Bacteria; phylum Bacteroidota; class Bacteroidia; order Flavobacteriales; family Flavobacteriaceae; genus Flavobacterium. The sequence goes on from CALRVY020000017.1 coordinate 19,374, forward strand.
GCAGGTACACGTGGCGTTTCCTGCGCCGCTATAAATCCGCTTACTAAAAGTGCAACTGTAGAAATTTTTAAGTGGTATCTCATAAACTCGGATAGGTAAATGTGGGTTCGTTAGCTGTTAAAATGACGCTTTTTTTAGTGTCGTTCCATTCCAGCTGCATTATATTTTGTTGTTCGTCGTACACTTCTGTAACGCACGGATTGGTGATTTGAATTCGATTAATCTTCCCTTTAAACTTCACTCGCATGTAAACAATAATGGTATTTTCTTCCCGTTCAAATTTTAGATATTCCAAGAATTGTTGTTTGTCGTTTATTTTGAAAAGGAACTTTTTTCTTAGATAGTCTTCTAACATGGCTTCATCCGAAGCGGTGTGTTTATTGTCTCCCAAATACGTTTTGCGTTTGGCATGTAATGAAAGTGCTTCGTTTAAATCGTCAATAAAAATACGACCTGTAATTTCAAACTGGGCTGCTTTTGCATTGTGAATAACTTTGTAAAGCGATACATAAAATTTGTGCACGGGCGCTTCGGCGAAAGCCAAACTCACAGAAATTGCAAAAAACAAAACCAGGTGTTTTTTCATGAGCCAAAAATACGGATTCTTGTGAACCTGAAGTCAATAAAATCGGTGTTCCAAAATACAAGTTATTCCTTCATGTGTTCTTGATACAATACCCAATAACGCGCCAAGGTAAACAGCAGTGCCGAATCGGTTGCCGTTTTTGCTACGTCTTGAAATTCAGGAACTTCAGCCGCAAAACGAATCATGTTATCAATTTGCTTTTGATCTATATTCAATCGTTTTGCTATCTCTTCTGCGTCAAATTTATCGTACACCTGCTGCCGAGCGATTTCGGCTCGTTCCGCGTCGAGCGCACGTTTGTACTTTCGAATTCCGCCATTGAGTTTATTCATAATCGGATCTAAACTAAAACTCACGCCGCCAACGCCTGGACCTAATCCAAATGTTGGATCCAAACTGGCAATGCGTTTAAAACGTCGCTCAGCAGGCGTATATTTTACGGCAGCCGTTGGTAAAATACCCATTTTCACTACATCGAAATTTGCAATGGTAACCTCGTCCAAAGCAATTGCTTTCGCAGTTAATTTGGCTTCAATTCCCTTCTTAAAATGAATGTCTTCTACTAAAATTCGAAAAAAATCGATTCCTTCTCCATAAAACAAAAGCAAATCGTCGGGTTGTGCCATTATTTGAAACGTGCCGTTTTCCGACGCTTTTACCTCTTCTTCAGTTGTCGCATTCTGAATAAAAGCCTCGGCTGAGACATATCCGTTTACCCAAACTGTTCCTTTTAAGGGTGTTCGTTGCGCATATACTGATACGGCAAATCCTAAAAAAAGTAAATACCAACGTTTCATCTAGAATTGCTTAAACTCGGTTGCTAACTCACTTAAAGCAAACATGATCTTAAATCGATTTCCACTCGCCAAAATAACAGCAAATTTCTGATTTTCAGCTGCATAATACAAGAACCTACCCAAATCATCTTTCGGAATTTTTAAGCTCTCGGTAAAGTACTCGTCTTCAAACATATTCCGTAATTTTTGGTAATTACGCTCGTATTTCTCTAGCTTCACCTGGCGTTTTAACATTTTCGTCCGACCTGAAATCGCGTTGATTAAAGCATCTATTTGAGTCGATTGTGCCGTGTACAAGCGTCGTTCTGCGGGAGTTAATCGAATCGGCTGCTTCTGCAAAATCCCCATTTTCACCGGATCATAAAACTTGTTATAAACAATAACTTCTTCTAATTCTTCTGGCTTTTCTTCCATCACAATTTCAAAAACTCTAGAGAAATCACGCTTCTCCAATAAATGACGTGCCTTGATATAACCTGTTTTTTCAAACAGCAGCAAATCATCTTCCGCAGCTGCAATTTCAAACTTCCCTGATTCGTCGGTTCGTGTTTCTTGTTCTGTCGACAAATTCAAAACAATTACACGCGGTAACGTACCGTTAATCGATTTCACGGTTCCCGAAAGTTGCTGCCCATGAACCAATATTGAAGACCAAACAAGAAAAATTAAAAATGTAAAAAACTTCATACAAAAATCAAATTTAGAAGTATCGTTCTTTCAATTTTGCACGGCTGCTATAAAGTTGTGTTAATTTGCAGAAAATTTAGTTTTATGCGGAAGCTTATCGTTGCCAGTACTTCAACAATTCATGGAACTGCTTATTTGGAATACCTTTCCGAAACACTACACGCTCATTTTAAAGGCGTTACAAAAATAGTTTTCATTCCTTTTGCACGTCCGGGAGGTATTTCGCACGACAATTATACTGCGAAAGTTGCCGCGGCTTTCGAAAAATTAAATATTGAAGTTGTTGGTTTACACACCTTTGAAGATCAAGCTAAGGCGCTCGAAAACGCTCAAGGAATTTTCACCGGCGGCGGAAACACCTTCGTTTTGGTTAAAGAAATGCACGAACGCAAGTTATTTCCTACACTTTTAGCCGTAATAAATTCAGGAACACCGTATTTAGGTTGCTCGGCGGGATCTAACATTTGCGGACAATCGATGCAAACCACGAACGACATGCCCATAGTTATGCCGCCATCCTTCAAAACCTTAGGCGTACTTCCTTTTAATTTGAATCCGCATTTTCTGGATGCCGATGCACAGTCGAAACACATGGGCGAAACACGCGAAACACGGATTCAAGAATACCACGCTTTTAACGAAACTCCCGTACTCGGACTCCGCGAAGGCAGCTGGCTCGAAGTTTCCGGCGAAAAAATCGTTTTAAAAGGAGCACTAACCGCACGTTGGTTCACTCCGCAACAAAGCGCAACAGAACTCAAGCCGGAAACCGATTTTAGTAGAATCTAGTTTTTTGGGCGTTCCCCACACTTTTTTCCAGTCGGCCTAAAGGCACTCCCGCAAAAAAACGCGGGTCAGGCCATTCGCTGTATCCCAAAAATTCCGAGCTACGGCCGAAGCTATTTTTGGGGATGCCGCTGCTGTCCTTAACGCAGAAAAATCAGTACCAAAAAAATGCTTTTCCAGAAATTTGCGCCTTTACATTTTTTCATTTGTAATATTGCAATATTACCTCGAGTAAATAATTGTTTTTTAACTTCTTAACAAAGAAAAAATCGACCAGAAAAATCAGAGATTAAGCTTAATTCAAAACTAACTTATTTGCACGAATGACTTCCAAAGCTGTATCCCAAAGTTTGATACGCGCTTTCAAAGCATTAATCGAAGCTTCCGTTGCAGCTTCCCAAATTCGAACATCTGTTCCGCATAATTCGGTTGTCATTTCTAAAGCTAAATGACTGTGATGACCGCCATCAACTTCAATATGACGCTCAATGTAATACACAAACGATTTCAACGCGTCGGGCGAATCTATTGCCATATCCCGCAAAAGCGAGGTAAACATATTCGGGATTAAATCTTCCCTGCCGAAAGTGAAAACGGCAGCTTCTAACGATACGTTGCCATCTGCTATTAAATCAAAAGTAGTATTCAAAAAGTGTTTTACGCCAGTTGCTAATTTACTTCGTTCGATAACATCCTTTATGGTGTGGCCTTTTTGCAACTGCTGCAAAAACGAATTGATTCCTGTAGTATCGGCTCCAGCGTGCTTCATCGCTTTCAAATACATTTCAAAATGACTCATTCGAACGCCGTTTTCATCGACATCCGACTCTTCGCCACAAACAATTTCATTAATCAAAAACCGCGTGTTGGCATTCCCAACCGGAATCCAAGGAACATCTACACAAGTTAAACCGCGCTGCAAGCTCTTCAGCAAACTCATAAAATCAAAAACGGCAAATACATGGTGCTGCATGAAAATCCGCAAATCGGCAATCGTTTCCATTTCAGCGTAAAGCGGATGATTCAAAATCTGCTCTCGATACGGAGCTATCTTCGATTGGAGTTGTTCAACGTGCGCGTTCATAAAAAAATTTTCGCAAAATTAAGTTCTAATTTACTGTCATTTCAAAACTTTAGAATTTCCTTACCACTTGTTAAGATTTATTTCAGAAATCAGAATCGTTACATTTTTTCAAAATAAAAACTACATTTGATTTTTACTCTAAAAATTATGTGGAAAAATCATCCTAAAGCCCTTCCTTATTTATTCTTGTCCGAAATGTGGGAACGTTTCGGTTATTACCTCATGATCGGTATTTTCACGCTTTACCTCAAAGACGTTAAAGCGGGTTTTGCCATGACCGAAAAGGAATCATCTGATTTATACGGAACTTTCATCGCTTTGGTTTTCTTAACACCGTTTTTAGGCGGACTAATTGCTGATCGATATTTAGGTTACAAAAAATCGATCATTATCGGCGGTTTGTTAATGGGTATGGGTTACTTCTTAATGGGTGTGCATCAAATTGAAGTCTTGTACGTTGCTATGACCTTGGTTATTCTAGGGAACGGCTTCTTCAAACCTAATATATCTACATTACTCGGAAACTTTTACTCTAAAGCACCGTATCTCGACAAAAAAGACGAGGGTTACAACATTTTCTACATGGGAATTAACATCGGGGCCTTTATCTGTAACTTCTTTGGTGCGGCTTTAAAAATTGCACTGGGCTGGCAATGGGCTTTTATGGCGGCAGGTCTGGGTATGTTTATTGGCGTAGCGGTGTTTGTTTTGGGTAGTAAACATTACAGCGGTTACGAGGAGAAAAAAGGCGTACAACCGGGCGACATGCCGTTTTCTAAAATTTTACTTTACATTCTATTGCCTTCTGTTGCCTTCGGAGTAATTGGTTGGTTACTTAAAGGAACTGCTTCAGAGACGAACCCCAACAGTTACATTTTCGGTTCCGACTCTACTGACGCATTCATTTTTGCCTGTATTCCCGTGATTGCGTTTTATGCATCCCTGTACTTTAAAGCCAAAGGCGAAGACAAACGCCCAATTGGTGCTTTACTAGCTATATTTTCAGTAGTTATTTTATTTTGGGCCGTTTTTAAACTTAACGGATCCGCTTTGAATACTTGGGCCGATCGATACACAGATCGCGAAGTTTCAGGTTCTACGCAAGCTGTTTTTAGTTCCCTAAAACTGTCACAAGAACTCGATTATAAAAAAGATACCGTTGAAAAATACGATGCCCAATTTCGTTTACAAAAAGTAGAAGGCATTGTGCAAAAAGAAGTTAACTATCCGCTTTATTTCCGAAATGTAGCTTCCGAAAAAACACCACAAGACGGAAGTACAATTAGCATTTGGGCCACCAATCTAAGCCAATCGATTAATCCGGGTTGGGTTATTCTACTTACACCGCTTGTAGTTGCCTTTTTTACTTGGCTTCGCGGTCGTGGCAAAGAACCGGGAACTCCTACAAAAATTGCATTCGGACTTTTAATTTCAGCACTTTCTGTTTTAGTGATGGTTGCAGCGGTAAATGCGGGTGGCAATGGTGCAGAAAAAGTAAGTGTTTGGTGGCTCATTGCCAACTACGGAATTATAACCATAGGCGAGCTTTTCCTGAGTCCGATGGGATTGTCGGTTGTTTCAAAATTGAGTCCGCCGAAAATAACATCGTTGATGATGGGTGGTTGGTTCCTAGCAACGTCTATCGGAAATAAATTAAGTGGCGTTTTAGCGAGCTTGTGGGACACGTATCCAAACAAAGCCGATTTCTTTTGGGTTAATTTCGGACTATTGATGATTGCAACGCTACTGATGTTTGCTTTATTGAAGCAACTTAACAGCGTGATGACGGAAAAAGGCTTGAAATAATGACTGAATCCATCCAAGATTTTAAAGGTAAGTTTCCAAAGCAATTGTGGCCGCTGTTTTTTAGCGAAATGTGGGAGCGATTTTGCTTTTACGGCATGCGCGGAATGTTGCTTGTTTTTATGGTCGATGTATTGTTACTCGACGCTGAAAAAGCGAATTTACAGTACGGCGCTACTCAGGCCTTTGTGTACGCTTTCACGTTCATAGGTGGTTTGTTTGCCGATAAATTACTTGGTTTTAGAAAATCACTTTTCTGGGGTGGCCTATTAATGATTGCCGGCAGTGTTATTTTAGCAATCGACCCAAAGTCGTTTTTCTTTTTAGGAATTAGTTTCACCATTGTTGGTACCGGATTCTTCAAGCCAAATATCACTACTATTGTTGGCATGCTCTATAAAGATGGAGATACGCGGCGCGATGCCGGATTTTCTGCTTTCTACGCTGGGATTAATCTCGGTGCATTATTAGGCGGTTATTTGTGCATTTCTGTTGGAAACGGAACACTTTTTTCGGATTTAATTCCCAGCCAGCTGCGTTGGAATGTTGCTTTTAGTTTTGCCGCTTTTGTGATGCTAATCAGTTTGCTCACTTTCGTGAAAACTCAAAAAACGCTCGGAAATATCGGCGTAAGTCCGCTCTTGCATTTCACTATTTCTAAAAGACGTTTATTGGAAGGCAGCGTTATTGCCGGAAGCTTACTTGCAATTCCGATCTTAATGGTTTTGGTTTCTGTACCTGAATACACCAACATTTTCATGGCCGTAATTGGTCCTGCAGCGCTTTTGTATTTGTTTTATGAAATGCGAAATTTCTCTTTGGCTGAAAATAAAAAGTTAATTGCAGCGCTGATATTTATCTTCTTCTCGATTATTTTCTGGGGATTTTTCGAACAAAGCGGCGGCTCGTTGAGTTTGTACGCCGCTGAAAATCTCAATAATACCCTCTTCGGAATAGAACTCGATACGAACGGCGTCAATAATTCGGCAAACTCTTTATTTGTTATAATCTTCGCCACAGCTGTCGGACTTTTTTGGGTTTGGTTGTCGAATAAAAAATTAGAGCCTTCAACTACAATTAAGTTTGGACTTGGATTTTTGTTTCTGGCAGGAGGCTTTTTAATCTTTTATTTTGGTAAGTATTTCGCTTCCGCAGACGGATTAACTTCCTTAGAATTATTTACTTTAGGTTGGTTAATTATAACATTTGGCGAGCTTTGTTTATCACCAATCGGAATGTCGGCAATAACTAAATTAGCTCCAGAAAAAATCCAAGGTGTGATGATGGGCATGTGGTTTTTGGCAAGTGCATACGGACAGTATATGGCTGGAATTTTGGGAGCTGGTATCGCAAAGTCGGCCAAAAACGTATCTAATCTCGAAAAACTACAAGTTTATACTTCTGAATATAAGACACTTGCTTTGTATGGCTTAATTGCAGGAATTTTACTATTATTGCTATCGCCTGCGATAAAACGTTTAACTGGCGACGTCAAGTAATTTAAGGCACAAAATTTGTAATACTTTTTTTATGAAAAAAATACTCTTATTCGGTTTTCTTTTGGTTGCTTCTTTAGGAATGGGCCAAGAAATTAAATGGCTTACTTTAGATGAAGCCCTAGTTGCGCAACAAAAAAATCCTAAACCCATTTTTATGGATGTGTACACAACCTGGTGCGGACCTTGCAAAATGTTAGACAAAAACACCTTTGTTGATCCAAAGGTAATTGAAATCATTAACGCAAAGTTCTACGCGGTTAAATTTAACGCCGAAGGTAAAGACGAAGTAAACTTCAAAGGCGAAACGTATTCAAATCCGGGGTATGATGCGAACAAAAAAGGACGAAATGCACAGCATCAATTTGCTGCATTTTTGAAAGTACCGGGCTATCCATCGATGGTTATTCTTTCTCCCGAAGGCGAAATCAAAGAAACCATTGTTGGTTATCACACACCCGAAAATTTAGTTGCAAGAATTAAATAAGTTATGAAAATAGCTACCAAATTACTGTTTTTGCTCTTTCTAACCATTGCAAATGCTCAGGCGCAAGAACTCAAATGGCATTCGAACATGGAAGAAGCTTCGGCAATTTCTATAAAAGAAAAAAAGCCGATGCTGCTCTTTTTTACCGGATCAGATTGGTGTGGCTGGTGTATTAAATTACAGAAAGAAGTTTTTCAAACACCTGAATTCAAAAAGTGGGCAGCAAAAGAAGTTGTTTTAGTAGAACTCGATTTCCCAAGAAGAAAAGAACTTCCAAAGGCAATCAAAGATCAAAATAACGAACTGCAAAGGTTATTTATGGTTCGCGGATATCCAACCGTTTGGTTTGTTGCGCCTGAAAAAAACAACACAGCCGCACTTACACGGTTAGGAAGTACTGGTTACGTGGCGGGTGGACCAGAAAATTGGCTTAAAGGAGCAAACCAAATTCTGGCGAACAAATCGAAATAACCGAGTTAGATTGCCTTTCTAATTGGCTTGAGATGCCTCTTAACCTGAGTTCGATTTAAAAATTGCGGTCAGAAAACATAGAAATGGTTGATTACTCAGCTGATTACTTTTGGGATAGTGAGGTATCGCAAAAAAAATCCAACGAAGTAAACGTTAATTAAAT
>CALRVY020000018.1:0-27714 GCA_943371725.1 Pseudanabaena sp. UWO311
TACAGACGCACTAAACAATATTATTTCGGGCAATAAAAACGACACAACAAAAGGCAATTCGACAAAGACAAAAGCCAAAAATTTGATAAACGGTTTGTTTAATAAAAAGAAAAAGGAGTAAGTTCTTGAAAGTATTACTATATTGGCACTGCTTTAAACGCTAAAACCAATGTACAGATTTAGAAAGATTGCTTTTGTTTGCGCACTAGCTAGCGCTATTTTTCCGACTGTTAACAGCCATGCACAAGAGGCGCAAAAGACTTTTTTTCAGGTTCAAACCGGATTGTTAGGCACTTGGATTGGCGCTGAATTTCCCGTAACGAAAAATTTTATACTTCGGGCTGAGACAGGCTTTGATGCTGGCTTTTTCGGAGGGATAAGTACCGACGGAAACGGATTCGTTTTAGCTCCTGTGCTAACCATTGAACCACGTTATTACTATAATTTCGAGACGCGCGCTGAAAAAGGAAAGCAAATTCGAAATAATTCTGGAAACTTTTTTGGAATCAAAACCTCGTATCATCCCGATTGGTTTGTAATAAGCGACGTTGCTGGTGTAACAATCAATCAACAGCTAACGGTAATACCTAAGTGGGGCATTCGGAGAAACATTGGAAAAACGAACTTCAATTATGAACTTGGTTTCGGTATTGGAAGACGTTTTTACCGAAACGAAAGCGAAACGGCTGCTGATTTACATATACGCATTGGATATACGTTTTAGTAAAATGAACCAATCTGATAAATGAAAAATTTCACAGGTTTTTTCGGATACTTTGTTATTCAAGATCGAGTATAATAGCGAGATTCATTTTAATAGTTTGAATTAAATCATGAGGTAAAACTCCTATTTTCTTTAACAATCTTCTGTTATCGACTGCTCGAATTTGATCAATCATCACGTCGCACTCTTCATGTAAATTACCTGTTCCTTTTTTCAAATAAACGCGCAAAATCTGAGAATCTCTATGAATCTTTGTTGTTAGAGGACAAATAATCGACGAAGGATGTTGCGTTTTATTTAGTAAGTCTGTTTGAACAATTAAGACAGGTCTTGTTTTTCCTGTTTCGGTTCCTATTTGTGGATTCAAATCTGCAATCCAAATCTCGTACTGCTTAATCAACATAGTCAATTCTTTCAAAATCTTCCAATACTCTCATGGAGTCATCTTTAACTAACGCCGACTCGACGCTAAGTTTCATTTCTATTATTTTTCTACGCTGTACCTTATTGTAATGTGCAATTGCTTCATTTATATATCGATTGCGAGAAATACTCATATTAGAAATAATTTTCTCTGTTTCTCCGAAAATAGAATCATCGATTTTTAAAGAAAGGGTTTTCATAACACAATTTTAATATTCCAAAAGTATGTCATTTTTTGAATGAAAAAGTAAAAAGATATTGTAATTTTTTTAAAGAATCGACACACCGGTAACTCATGCCGCGGCCGCGATTGCAACGAAAAGCCGTGACGCCGAAAAGCGCTTGAAACCCGAGTTGTGGTGGCGACCAACGGAAGCCCCAACAACGCGCGGTTGAAACGCTTTTTGGTGACGCGCCTTGCAGTGTAAAGCGCGAGATGCCGCCCAAAAAAATACGCTGAATTAAATTTCGATTTCCACTACGTAACCTTCGTTGCTGCGCACATTAAAGACATCGCCGTTTTCGAAAAGCAGATACTGCCCTTTAATTCCGGTAAGAACGCCTTCGATTTGTGGCGTTTTTTCTAAACTTTGCGATTGCAGTTTTTCGGGATACTTCAAAACCGGATAGTGCAAATGTGTCACTTCCGGAGAAGCGTTGTTAATGAACGCCTTCGCTTCTGTGGGAATGAGCGACAAAGCCTGCGCTGCGAAATCGGGTAGGGAAATGTCGGCCACATCGTTTTGCAACATTTTTCGCCAATTGGTTTTGTCGGAAAAAGCAGTTTTGAGAGCAACTTCGCAAATTCCCGCCAAGTATCGATTCGGAACCTCAATTAACGACATTGCCGCCGACGCACCTTGATCGATCCAGCGTGTGGGCACTTGCGACTTGCGCGTTACGCCCACTTTTACGCTTGAGGAAGCTGCCAAATACACTACATGAGGTTGTAATTGCACTTTTTGTTCGTAGGCTAAATCGCGATCGGCAATACCCAAATGCGCTTTGGAGAGCTCCGGACGCATGATCCAATCGCCTGCAGACGGTGCCGCAACAAAACAATCGTAACAAAAACCTTGACGAAAAATGCGTTTGGCTTTTCCGCAATTCAGGCATTGATAACCTACCGCTTTGATCGACAGCTTTTTACCCAACTGCGAATTGAGTTGCAAAAAATCGGAATCGAAAACCAGATAATAGTTTATGGGATTCGAAAATTCGGTTTGCATTTTCTGCAAAGTTCCTCGATAAAGCATAGCTTAGCGTTTGTTGGATTGCGGTTGTGATTGCGAGCAAAGTTGACATTTTTTTTTATTTTTGAAAGCCTTGAAAGCAATAATCGTGTTTATGCTTTTTTAACCCAGAGCCCTATGCCCTTACCTATTATCAATTCTGTTGCTTCGTGGATTCTCAAAAAGCGAATTCACCAAATTGAATTGTTTATCAAGTATCCGCACGAAGTTCAAGAAGAGCTTTTGCTTTCGTTGGTTCGAACCGCCGAACACACGGTTTTAGGGAAGAAATACGGTTTTGGTTCTATTAAAAGTTATGCTCAATTTGCGCGTCAGGTTCCGGTGGTGCAATACGAAGATTTCGAACCGGAAATCGAACAATGCAGGCAGGGAGCACACAATGTTTTTTGGCCGACTCCGATAAAATGGTTTGCGAAATCGAGCGGTACTACCAATGCCAAGAGCAAGTTTATTCCGGTGTCGAACGAAGCGCTCGAGAACTGTCATTACAAAGCGGGAAAAGATTTGTTGTGTTTGTATTTGAACAACAACGAAGATTCGCAGCTGTTTGTAGGTAAAAGTTTACGCTTAGGCGGAAGTAAGGAATTGTACGAAAGCAACAATACGTTTTTTGGTGATTTATCGGCGATACTTATTGAAAACATGCCGTTTTGGGCTGAATTTAGTTCGACTCCAAGCAACAGAGTATCGTTAATGAGCGACTGGGAAAGTAAGTTACCGGCCATTGTAAACGAAACGATTAATGAAAATGTAACGAGTTTGGCCGGTGTTCCGAGTTGGATGATGGTTTTGTTGCATCGCGTTTTGGAAACGACTGGCAAAAGCAACTTACTGGAAATTTGGCCGAATTTAGAAGTGTATTTCCACGGCGGTGTGAGTTTTGATCCGTATCGGGTTCCGTACCGTAATTTAATACCGTCGAATTCTTTTCAGTATTACGAAATTTATAATGCCAGCGAAGGATTTTTTGCGATTCAAGATTTGAATAATTCGCAGGATTTGCTTTTGATGCTCGACTACGGCATTTTTTACGAATTCATTCCGATGTCGGATTTTGGAACTGCCGAAGCTACGATTATTCCGTTGTGGGAAGTGGAAGTAGATAAAAACTACGCGATGGTAATTACCACGAATTCAGGCTTATGGCGTTATCAAATTGGCGACACGGTTCGTTTTACATCGGTGAATCCGTATAAAGTTCGCGTAACGGGGCGCACCAAACACCACATTAATGTTTTTGGTGAAGAGTTGATTGTAGAAAACTCGGATCGTGCTATTGCTGCGGCTTGTAAAGGGACGAGTGCTGAAGTAGTTGATTACACGGTGGCGCCGATTTTTATGGACGGAAAATCGAAAGGTGCTCATGAATGGATTATTGAATTTCGAGCAGAGCCAACCGATTTCAACGCTTTTTGTTTGTTACTCGACGATACGTTGAAATCGCTTAATTCGGATTACGAAGCCAAGCGAAATATGAATATGACGTTAAATCCGCCGGTGATTCACCAAGCGCGTAAGAACTTATTTTACGATTGGCTGAAAGCGCAAGACAAGCTGGGCGGACAACATAAAATCCCAAGATTATCGAACCACAGAGGCTATATTGAGCAACTCATGGAGCTATAAGTGTTGTATGTCGATTAATTGAATCAATAATCAAACAGCAGCGTAACTTAGTTCAAAATTAAAATTAATGCTACGTAAAAGTTTGATTATCGCAGTAATTGCTATTGGGGTTAGCAGCTGCGGCAGAAGTGGATGGAGTTGTAAGAACAGGTATTGTCAGACTCCCGATGGTGCTCCTCGTCAAGAGGTTTCACAAAAAACGAAAATTTCAGAATAATCCCGGCTAGTCCGGGTTTTTTTATGGGAAATTTGTTTTTGAATCAGCTGCAAAGACGATTCGAACTTACATTATAACCGTTTAGCTCTACTCCTATTTAGCAAAAAAACAGTTGTGAACATTTTCATAAGAAAAGTTGTAACAGTTTGGTGAAAGATGCGTCTATTTCTCATCATCAATCAAATCAATCCTTATGAAATCAATCTTAACCGGGCTTTTCATGCTCGTGTCGCTTGCCGTTTTCTCGCAGAATTCTCAAGTGAAAATCGAACTTAATGCGCCCATTGCAAACGTATCTTGCGAAAAAGACGAAGAACTCAGAACCGTTACTTTATCTCGTGCCGACGGTTCCTCACCCATCATCTTCAACGTTCTGGGCTGCAAAATAGAACGGGAATTGAACGTTGAACCCGGAAACTACCTCATCGAAGTAGCCGTACTCGACAGTCCTGTTCAATCGCAAAAATTTACAGTGAAAGTGGGCGATACGAATCTCGTTTTACCGGATTTAAAACTAGAAGCGAAAGCAAACCAACTCGCCGAAGTTACTATTGCAGCTCGACAAAGAAAATTCATCAAAATTGATCCCGATAAAACAACCGTAAACGTAAAAGACAACGGGATGCTTAATTCTGGAAACGCCATGGATGCCGTACGCCGAATTCCAGGTGTGGTTCGATCTCCGGGCGGCGGTCTCACACTCAACGGTCGCGGCGTTCAAATTTACATCGACGGCGCTCCAAGCACACTTACCGGACAAGATTTAGAAAACTACCTCAACAGCTTACCCGCCGGCGCCATCGAAAAAATAGAACTCATTTACAATCCCGGCGCTGCGTTCGACGCCAATGCCAGCGGTTCCATCATCAATATCGTAACCGCTTCGCGAAAAATGAAAGGCGTAAATGCTAGTTTTAACATCAACTATAACTTTAACGAATACCAAAAACCGAGTCCGCAAATCCTTCTTAACGGAAAAGTCAACGATGTAAGTTGGCAAACCATGTTCGGTGTAAACTATATCGAAGGCGAAAACCAAAACAACAGCACACAAACATTTACAACTTTAACGCCGCCGATAACGCTCGACCAGAAAAACTTCACACAAACCATAAACCGAAACCTCTATTGGAGAACCGGATTAAATTATCGAATCAATGATAAATCAAACCTACTATTCAATTACAACGTAACGCTCGCCAACGATCATAACAGCACCAATAACACCGCAACTGGAAACAACATCGACTTTGTTAATAACGGTCTAACTAAAGATCGTTCCAACTTCCACGAAGCTAGTGCGCAGTATAAACGAAAACTCGATACCATCGGAAGTACCGTTGATGTCATTGCTTACGGAAATTACTTCGGAAGAACGCCCGTAAATCAATCTACTTCCGAAGAAGCTGCAACGCGCACATTCAACAATAGCAACCTAAACTTCGATTTGTACAACTACTATTTGAAATACGATTTCAATTTACCTATTACGAAATTAAAACTCAACTTCGCAACTGGTGGTAAATTCAACCACTTAAAAGTTTCGAACTTGGGTCAATACAACTTCGAAAGTCCCGACGAAAACATCTTCGAAAACGGTACTTTTAGCGACGTTATCGACTTCAACTATCTGGAAACCAATCTCGCATTTTATGCACAAGTTACCAAGAGCATCAAGAAATTTTCGTTTACAGCCGGCTTGCGTTTCGAAGATTTTAACGTAACTCGAAATGCCTCCACCGTGGCCAACGAAATCAAATTTACCAACACGAATTTATTTCCGAGTATCTCGTTAAACTATCGATTCACCGATCAAATTAACCTCAACTCAACGTACAATAGAAAAGTAAATCAGCCCGGCTATACCAACATCGATCCAAACAACAATTCCTTATTCAACCGTTATAACGCCAGCGAAGGAAACTTGCTTTTAGCGCCCGTGTTTTTCGACAATTTCAGCGCTACACTTTCAGCTTTCGATTACATTCAGTTAGGTGTAAATTACAGCGTTTCGAAAGATGCAAACCAATTTGTCATTGCTGCCGAACCCGGCGAACTCGTTGCAAATCGTACTTTCGTGCAAATCGATCGCTTTAAAACATTCTCTTCTTACATCAATTTCCCAATTCCATTAGACTATATTTTCAAAGGAAAAGACGAGTTTAATGCACGCATGGCAAATCCCGATAAAATGAATTACATCTACGCCAATATCGCATATCAAAAAACTACAACCGACGGATTTTCAACGGGTTTTAAAAACAACGGAGTGTTCACCTACGGAAGTCAAGCGCAAATTCAATTGCCGTATAATATCGTTTCAACACTTAACTATTTTTACGTTCCTACAGGAATCTGGGAAATTTATAAAGTCACCGAACCGATTCAACAATTCGATATTTCGCTCAACCGCGATTTTATGAACAAACGCCTAAAATTAGGTGTTCACTGCTTCGATTTGTTTAATATCAACAAAACAACCGCTTTGATTCCCGGCGAGAACATTCGCTCTACGTTCTACGAAAAGCGCGACTCTCGTGTTTTCAGAATCTCACTCACGTACAACTTCGGTAACCTTAAATTACAGAAAGAAAACACCGATATCAACACCGACAAAATCAATACCGGAGGCGGTTTGTTGAAATAATTGCTCTCATTTTAGGGCAGCATTTCCCGCTTTTCATTGCAAGTAAAGTGGTTTGGGCAGCTTCGGTTAAGGCAGTAAAGTAGCTTCCGCTGGTCGCTCTTTACAGCCCAACCTCAGTCTGCCCAAACTGCCTTTCCTTTCCATTGCAATCGGGGCTGCGGCGATCGTGCAAAAAAAAATTGGCGCGCTATTTGTATTTCGTTCATCATCAATCTCATCAATCATGTTAAAACGATTTTTTATTCTGTGTTCCGGTACCGACCGTCAGCTGCTCGACAAATGCAGCGAAGGCGAACAAACCAAATACGTGGGAATTGGCGCCACCGTTTTCTTCACTGCTGTAATGGCCTTTCTTGCCGCTACTTACGCACTCTTCACGGTGTTCGATAATATTTATCCAGCCGTAATCTTTGGACTAGTTTGGGCGTCGCTCATCTTTAACCTCGATCGCTACATCGTTTCCACACTCAAAAAACGCGATAGCTTTACCAACGAAATTTTGCAAGCCGTTCCGCGACTCGTACTCGCATTAATTATTGCAGTCGTAATCTCAAAACCACTCGAAATTAAAATCTTCGAAAAAGAAATCGATGCGGTTTTACTGTCCGAACAAAACAAACTTGCACTTCAAAACAAAAAAGAAGTACAAACGTATTTTGCTGCAAATCTGAATGATAACAAATCCGAAACCGACAGCTTGAAAGCGCAACTCGCCGCTAAAGAAAAAGAAGTAAACGATTTGTACAGTACCTACATCGCCGAAGCCGAAGGAACTAAAGGCACACTGAAAATCGGGAAAGGTCCGGTGTTTAAAGAAAAAATTGCCAAACACAATACGGCTAAATCCGAACTCGATTCTCTGCGAAAAATAACCGCCGCTAAACTCGCTACACTAAACGAGAACAAACAAAAACTCGAAACCGAACAAGAAGCGAAAATTGCACAAGGAAAACCCATCATCAATAAATACGACGGACTCATGGCGCGCATTCGTGCCTTAAACGATTTGCCAACCATGCCGTCTTTGTTTATTATGTTGCTTTTCTTGTGTGTGGAAACCGCACCGATTTTAGCAAAACTACTCGCGCCAAAAGGCACATACGATTATCTACTCGAGGAGAGCGAACTCGCCGTTAAATCGCGCGTGGAAGAACAAATTCGCGAATTAAAACTCCTCGAAAAAACCTACGAGCAAATCCAAAACGAATCGTTTACTTCGCTAAAAACCGACGAGCAATTAGCTTCTGAAAGCAAAAAAACAGGAAAAGAAATTTTATCCGGAAAAATCCAAGCTTTTGGAAAACGCTTTGCACAAGTCTGAACAACAGATTAATTGCTATTGTTGAGATCGCAATTGTTCTCGAACCGCTTTTGGCAATTTCGCTACAATTAAATCGTACGAGTGGTTAATCATTTGTACGATTTCTTTGTCGCTCACATCTTGGTTAACCGCCACCGTATTCCAATGCGTTTTATTCATGTGATAGCCTGGCATCACAGCTTGGTAACGTTCGCGCAATTCAACGGCCAACTCCGGATCGCATTTTAAATTTATCGTAGGTTGACCGCCTTCCCAGCTTCCTAAACCTGTGGCTGCAAACATTTTATCGGCTACTTTTAAAACCAAAGTATCTTCATCAAACGGAAAATGTTCCGACGTTCCGGGTTTCAGCAAACAAAAATTTACAAAGTCTTCGATATTCATAGCGCAGTTAATTCATATAAAACGGGTTTACTCGGCGAAGCATCGTTTTCGAGTGAGCAAATTTGCAAATTCAAAAAATACGTTCCGTCGGCTACTGTATCAGGTACAAACACTAATTCGGTTATTGTGGCATCAAATCGGGCATCGGCGTTTACTTGTTGCACGTCGGTCACCTGCCAAAACGTTTTGTGACCGCGTAAGGCACCGCCGTCTTGTTCCCGATCCACACTCGGCAAATCGAGCAATAAATGCTTCACGCCGTTCTCAACCAAAAGCGCCACCGCATCGGCGTGCAAATACGGCGGATTAGTATTCGAGTACTTTCGCTGCAATTTCGAATCGTCGTTGGGTAAAGTTCGAACAACCAAAGCTTCTTTCCAATTGTTGTTTACCGCAGCAGCAATTTGTTCTCGCGTAATAACCAAATCTTTGTCTATTAAATCGGGCGTTACCGAAATAAGCGTACAGAAAAAATGAAACGTCTTTAAATAATCGTTTATGCTGTAGTGCTCCGCCGTTATGTGTCCCAAACATTCGGTATGCGTTCCGTGGGCATGCGGATTGATATGCAAATCGTAAAAATTGGTACTCGATTTTCCGCTGCGCACACTGCCGATAAAATCGCCCATAACTACGGGTTCGAATCGCGGCGCACCCTGATACCAAGCTACCGGATTCTCAGGCGTAGCCGCTAACGGCATCGAAATATCAATCGGTTTATTCAAATCTATTTCGTACTGCTGTTGTATCGTTACTTTCATGCGTTTTCGTTTAAAATTCCGTCGCTGGCGTCTAAAAAGAAATCGGCGGCAATACCATCAGCAAAGAAAAGTCCTTTTTCGCTGATTTTCAAATGCGTATCACTCATTTCAAGCTGATTTACAGCCAAATACTTTTTCGCCTGCTTTAACAAAACGGCCTTTGCTTCCAAACCAAAATCGGTTTCATATGCCGAAAGCGAAATACCCTTTTCTAATCGCAATTGCGTCATTACAAATTCGTTATGCCGATCGTAAGTCGACAGCTTTTCCGAAGTCGAAGGCAAATTTTCCGACTCGAGCGCCTTCACATACAACACATTATTCGAAATATTCCACAGGCGTGTGTTTCCCAAATAACTGTGCGCCGAAGGTCCGATGCCTAAATATGGTTTTCCCGACCAGTACGAACTGTTGTGGCGCGAGTGAAAATTCGGTTTTCCAAAATTCGAAATCTCGTAATGATCGTAACCGGCATCGCGAAGTGTTTTTCGCACTAATAAAAATTGTTGTTCCAATGCTGTTTCGTCGGGCGCCGGAATTGCTCCTTTGGCAATGAGTTTTTCCAAAGCGGTTTTGTGCTCTACCGTTAAGGCGTAAGCCGAGATATGCGGAATCGAATAATCAATAAAATACTGCAAGGCGCGTTCTAAATCGGCACTTTCCGAACCGGGAATGCCGTAAATCAAATCCACCGAAATGTTGCTGAAAAAATCGGTGCTGTTTTTCAAAGCATCGAACGCCATTTTTGCATCGTGTGCCCGATTCATCAGTTTTAAATCGGCGTCTTGAAAGCTTTGTATTCCCAAACTCAGTCGGTTAAAACCTATTTGATTCAAATCGCTACAATAATTACGTCCAACGGTTCCAACTAAATCGTCCGGATTACATTCTAACGTAATTTCTGCATCAGCACTAAGCGGATAATTTTTGCGAATGCTTTCGAGTATGCGTTCTAATTCCGAAACGGGTAAAATCGATGGAGTTCCGCCACCAAAGTAAACGGTATCTACGGTTTCGCTAACAGCTAAAAACGAGTCGCGGCGCAGTTCAAGTTCTTTTACCAACGCATCAACCAACGAGGTTTGGTGCTTCAAACTGGTCGAAAAGTGGAAGTCGCAGTAATGACATGCCTGCTTGCAAAACGGTATGTGAATGTAAATGCCTGACATTAGGAAACGCGCCCTGAATTCTGTTTCACAAAAGCATCCCAACCGCTGTAATTGCTTCCGCCTGTAACTTTTCCGGAGTTGAAATGGTGGCAAACGGCAGCGGCTAATCCGTCGGTGCTATCCAGATTTTTCGGCAATTCTTTGAGTCCAAGCAATTGCTGCAACATTTTGGCTACCTGTTCTTTGCTGGCGTTTCCGTTTCCGGTGATGGCCATTTTTATTTTCTTCGGTTCGTATTCTATAATCGGAATTCCGCGCGACAATCCTGCTGCCATGGCTACGCCTTGCGCGCGCCCCAACTTCAACATCGACTGTACGTTTTTACCAAAGAATGGTGCTTCAATGGCAATTTCATCCGGGTTGAATGTGTCAATTAATTCAATCGTTCGCTCAAAAATGAGTTTCAATTTTTTGTAGTGATCGTCGTATTTCGATAACACCAATTCATTAAGCTGGATGAACTTCATATTCTTACGCTCAATGGCAATAACGCCAAAACCCATAATGGTTGTTCCGGGATCAATTCCTAAAATGATTTTCTCCATTTCTAAACTACGCGTTTCTTTGATGGCATTAGCACAAATGCGTTTCTTTGCAATATGACTTCACCGACAAACAAAACTAAGCAATTACTTACCGTAAGCCTTAAAATTGCTGTAGTTTCTTTGGCGATTGGTTTTACGATTTACAAACTTAAAAACAACAACATTTCCGAAATTCAGGAATTTGCGTTGGCGTATTTTGCAAAACTGAGTCCGTTTCTTGTCGCTTTTTTGGTGTACTTGTCTTTTCAAAACCGTTTTTTAGAAATTGTGAAATGGCAAAATTTGGCGTCAACGGTAAAACCACTTTCCATACATAAATCGGCCGAGGAAGTTTTTGCTGCCTTTACTTTGGGAAGTTTTACGCCAAACGGTTTGGGCGAATATGCGGGTAAAGCACTTTTTTACGCGCCGAATAATCGTTTAAAAATCGTTGCATTAAACTTAGTTTGCAACGGTGTTCAAATGTTCTACAGCGTTCTTTTCGGTTTGTTGGCGTTTACGTTCTTGGGCATCGTCACACTTTTGCAATTAGTGGGAATCCTTGCCGCTGCTGTTGCGCTCTTTTTCATACTTCGGAAACTAAGCAGTCGTTTTCAATCTAAAGTAAGCGACTTTTTTAAGGCCGGATTTTCTGTTTCGGCGCCGGTACACAAAAGAAATTTCTTCTACGGATTCTTGCGCTATGCCACATTTACCTCGCAATATGTGGTATTTCTTTACGTTGAAAATTCAGACGTAAATATCATTTCGCTTTTCGCCGCCGTAGCTGCCACCTATTTATTGGCCTCGTCTTTACCCGCCTTTCAATTATTCGACTTTGCTGTAAAAACGGGCGTTGCGCTGCTTTTTTTTACCGAATTAGGCATCAATCCGCAACTCATTTTGTTGGTTACTTTACTTATGTGGTTGCTCAATGTGGTCGTTCCTTTGCTTATCGGAACGGTTTATGTGCTCCGATTTAAACCTGAACGCGCATGATCGCTGCAATTCTCATTATCTATGTAATTGTACTAGTTGCTTTTCTGCGTAAGCTGGTTGAATTGAAAGCTGAAAATACGTCCGTTACCGCACTTCCTATGAGTATCATTATTCCTTTTCGCGGCGAAATTTCGGAATTGGAAGAGTTGCTAACCGACATCAATCGACAAAAATATGGGCTGGAAAATATTGAAGTTCTTGTTATTAATGACAGCGATCAGCCGCTACTTCTCGCTTCAGAAAAATTTGCTTTTTCCTTACAAATACGTGATACGCTTTCGCGGAAGGGTAAGAAAGCGGCGATTGATTTGGGAATTTCGTACGCAAAAAACGAATATATATTGTGTTTAGACGCCGATATTCGGATAAGTATCGAACACCTAAACAACTTTGCACGAGCATTTTCCGATCGAAACGACTTAGTGATTGGCGTACTTCATTTCGCTGAAATGCCTAAAAGTTTTTCGAATTATTTTGAGTGTTACGAATACTACGGCATGCAAGCAGTTACACAATCATCGGTTTTATTGGAAAATAGTTTGTTGTGCAGCGGCGCGAATCTCGGTTTCACAAAAGAAACGTATTTGAAAACACATGAAATTCGAACCGATTTCGAAATTGAAAGCGGCGATGACATGTTTCTGCTTCAAGCGGCAAAGAAATTAAAGTTAAAAATCGGCTTGGCTAGCGGTAGTGCTTTGTTGCGCTATCAATCTGATTTTAATACTATTATAAAACAACGAATTCGCTGGGGCGCTAAATCTGTGCTGTACAAAAACGGATATTTTATAGGATTTACGCTACTAGTGGCGATTGCTATTTGGGCGGAAGCGTGGGTACTGGCTACAGCCGTTTTAGGAAAGACAAATTGGGTAAATGTACTGGCAGTTTTGATGAAAATAGGAGCTGATTTTGCCCTTGTTCGAGCGTTTGCGAAGCGCGTTCAACAAAATCCGAAATTTAGAATCGATGTTGTTTTGGCGTATCCGTTTATTACAGCTTACCTTAGTTTAGGTGCGTTACTTGGAAAAACAACTTGGAAAAATCGGTCTATAAAAAGATAAATCAATCGTTAATTCACGTTGATTTTTACCGGCACAACAAAAGATGAAGTTACGGGAACGCCGCGTTTGAGGGCGGGGGTTACAGGTGGGAAATCGACTAACCGCGCTTTCAACACGGAATCGATAACGGCCTGTTGGATTTCAGGAATACTATCGCGGTGTGCTACTTCAAATTTTAATTCAGCTTTGTTGGTAACGGTGATTTTAAGCTTAAGCGTATCGTTGTTGGACGCAGCTAATTGCAGCGTATCGGCACTTAACTTTTGTTGAATTAGCGTGGTAATAAAGTCGAAAAAGCACTGTTGACGCTCGTATTTTTCGGTCAGCGCTTCACAATCGGCCACGGTCGGATATTCATCGACTTGCCTCCAATTCACTTGCTTTAGTTCCTGCTGCAGGAGTTCCGATTCAGAAGGAACTTTCTTGGGCCAATCGTTGCAGCCAAAGAGGAAGGTAGAAAGAAGCAAGAGGTAAAAAGAATTTCGCACTATCTTGTTTTTCGGGAATTGACGTAATCTTGATACGACTTTGAAAGCCATTCTTGTTTCGATTTTTCAGCAGTTTCGCGTTCTGATTTGTACAGCTTTCCGAGTCGTTCGGAATAAGCTGCTATTTTACAGGTAAACGTGTAGTATTCCTCTTTGGTGAGTAACGGATCTTTACCGGTGCGTTCTACAAAGCTAAAAAACAGCTCATCGAAATCTTTGTGTGTGAAAGAAAGAACTTCCTTCTTATATTTTTGGTACAAGCGTTCTTTCAGCGCGGCATCTTCATCGACCGTTTGTGAGAAGGCAAAACCGCTTACGAACAGAAAAAAAATAAGTATGAATTTGCTGGTTTTCATAGTAACTTCGCTTTTATAGTAGTTGTTCAAAAGTACAAATTTAACAGTGATGGATATTTTTTTAGTTACCGCAGGTCTATTATGTTGCTTATTCGGAATTATAGGAAGCATTTTACCCGGATTGCCTGGAGTGAGTGTGAGCTGGGTTGGCTTGTTGTTAATCCATTTAACTAGCTTATCAACAATGAATTACTATTTATTAGGAACTACACTTTTTGTGACGATCGTCATATCAATTCTCGATTTTTACTTGCCGAGTCGCGGAGTAAAATGGGGAGGCGGCAGTAAATATGCTGTTTACGGAACCAACATTGGACTGCTTGTTGGTATAATTTTTCCAGTTCCGTTGGGGTTCTTAATCGGGCCCTTTCTAGGTGCCTTTTTAGGAGAATTTGTTTTTGCAAAAGCCCGTTTCGAGCTCGCTTTAAAAGCTGCTTTTGGTAGCTTCGTTGCATTGATGGGTTCAATAGTGATAAAAGTGCTTTGCGCGATTCTTTTTTTGATTATCTACTTTGTGAAATTTTCTGAATACGACCTAATACGCCTTTTTGTATAAGAGCCGGATACGCATCTTCTGATTTTGATGCTTTCTTTAAATCAAAAAAGCCCTCCAAATTAATGGAAAGCTTTTCATTGGTCTAACTACTAAACCTTCCGCCTCTCAGCGGAAAACAACACAACTATCTTTGATTTCTTGGGCAAAAAAGCCTTTCGTGTGTGAAAGGCTTCTTTACTTTTTGCGGTCTGGACGGGACTCGAACCCGCGACCTCCGCCGTGACAGGGCGGCATTCTAACCAACTGAACTACCAAACCATTGCGTAATTGCGGTTGCAAATATACGAGCTTGTTCGTAATTCGCAAGCGTTTTTTTAAAAAAACTCGAATTAACCGAACTTTTGTTTTTCCACTAAATACGTGGTTAAAATTTGCTCGAAGCTATCTGCAACATTTACAGGAACATATCTAATTTTATTTTGTGCCGCCGAGCTTGCTAATTCTTTAAACTTTTTTTCGACTTTGCTTTTATATTCGGTTCGAAACTGCTCTGCGAAAAGGTTTATCTCATCTCCCGTTTCCAAATCGATGAATTTTCGAGGAGTTGTGTCGAAGTTAAAATCGATTTCCGTTTGCTTATCGAACACATGAAAAACGATAACGCGGTGTTTGTTGTGACGCAAATGTTGTAAAGCGGTTATCAATTTCTCGTCGGTTGAGAGTTGGAATAAATCGGTAAATAGAACAACCATTGATCGTCGGTGTAATTTCTCGGCAATTTCGTGCAAGATTTTCGGCGTATTGGTTTGTTTTCGATCGGCGCCTGATTCCAAAGTTTCTTCTAGCACATTTAGAATCATACGATGGTGTCGATCGCTGCCTTTTTCCGGTGCATAATAATCGTATTGGTCGGAAAACAAACTTAAACCAACAGCATCGCGCTGGCGTTTTAGTAAATTCATCAGCACGGCTGTTGCCAAAATAGCAAATCCGGCTTTTGATTGGTAAAACGGCTGATCGTCGCGCAGTTTTGGATAATGCATCGACGAGGAGTTATCGATAATGAAATGGCAACGCAAATTGGTTTCTTCTTCGTAACGTTTGGTGTACAAACGATCTGTTTTAGCGAATAGTTTCCAGTCGATATGTCGGGTCGATTCGCCTTTGTTGTACAGTTTATGTTCGGCAAATTCGGATGAGAAACCGTGAAACGGACTTTTATGCATGCCGTTGATGAAGCCTTCTACAATCTGATTGGCGAGCAATTCCAGATGTTGAAAGGCGGCTATTTTTTCAAAATTTTGCTCAATTTTCATAGTTGCAAGTTACAGTTTTAAGCAAAAAAATCCCGCCGAAGCAGGATTTTTGTTGTGGATAAACGTTTATTTTACAAATGAGCGCTTATTGCATCAGCGTAGGTTTGCTTTGGCGCTACGCCTACTTGTTTATTTACTACTTGTCCGTTTTTGAAAGTTAAAACAGTTGGGATGTTTCGGATGCCGTATTTAGCAGCAAACTCTTGATTTGCATCAACATCTACTTTTCCAACTACAGCTTTTCCTTCGAACTCTACAGCGAGTTCTTCGATTACAGGACCTACCATACGGCATGGTCCGCACCAAGCTGCCCAGAAATCAACCAAAACTGGTTTATCTGATTTTAAAACTATTTCTTCAAAAGTTGCGTCTGTGATTGCTATAGCCATAATTTTATATTTTCTACGCAAAAGTACAAGGATTCAACGAAATGCTTTCAAAATTTATATCGCTTTTAGCTATTTCGGTATTCCAATTGCCAATCTTATACGGCAAAATCAAACGGTTACCGTTCCGGATTTCAAGACTGTAGTTGGTTTTTCTAGCTTGCTTTTGGATGAAACTGAACTTTCGCCTTTGCGAAAAACCATACGTAATATTGCGATATTACCTCGAGTTAAAATATTGAATATAAATAAATTAAACGATTTTAAAAAGCGTCGAAATTGCACTTTTTACGCATCGTAAAACATAACGTATTTTCTGGAAATGATTGCTGCGGTAAGGACAGCAGCGGAAAGCTTTTGCACGGAATTTTTACAAGTGACGGCAGCGGCAATGCGATAGCACTTGCAAGCGCCTGACACTTGAAAAATTCCGGGTAAAACTTGCAGCGAATGGCCTGACGGCGGTTATGCATTTCCACCAAACGCGTACCGCCGGACCGCCCAAATAGCCAATAGAAGTATTCTTTTACGACAATTTAAAGTTGATTTGCGAGCGTTCTAAGACATCGAGCAACTCGTTAGTTAGTGCGATTTTGTGACGGCGGCAACCTAAATTAACCTTGGTGTTTTCGACTACCTCGGAAACTTCGGGCTTCACATAAACAGGGGCTTCTGGTGCGTCTTCCGGTCCGTCGGAATCGATGGTGTCATCCACAAAAACCTCTGTCGCAGCAACCGCAGAAACTACTTCCTGTTCCATAATCTCGGCAATTTCGAAATGTATGGTTTTATCGCCGCGATTGTCGCGCACCAACTGTACGATAAAATCGATCAGCTCATCGGAGAGCTGGTTTACGTTGAGTTTAAATGTGATGCTACTGCAAATTTCGCTGATCACATTTGCCAGAAGCGTAAAACTTAAGAATGTAACTCTTGGCTCTCCTCTTGTGTTTGTTTCCTTTCGCAAATATCCTTCGACGATTTTCACTTTGAAAAATACAAATTGCCCAGGCGTCAGAAAATGTCTGAACTTCAAATACTCTTCGGCGAAAATTCGAAAATTATAAGACGTTTCGTAGCATTCTAAGTTAAACATCGCAAAACCGCGTCCTTTGCCGTCGGTTCGGTGTTCTGCGGATGC
Organism: Pseudanabaena sp. UWO311; assembly: GCA_943371725.1. Classification (GTDB taxonomy): domain Bacteria; phylum Bacteroidota; class Bacteroidia; order Flavobacteriales; family Flavobacteriaceae; genus Flavobacterium. The sequence goes on from CALRVY020000018.1 coordinate 17,296, forward strand.
GATAATTCCGCCAAAACTGAGCGTTTTACCAATATGCGGCGTGAGTTCGTCGAGTATGCCTGTTTCGGTTTTGCAAAACGATTTAATGACTTGACGGTAATCGTCGAGCGGATGCCCTGAGATGTAAATTCCCACGACTTCTTTTTCTTTGGAGAGCTTTTCCAGCGTATTCCATTCTTCGCAAAAGGGCAAGGTGGGTTCGGGAAGTTGAATTTCGGCTGCATCGCCAAACAAGCTCACTTGAGCTGCGTTTTCGTTGTCTTGGTGTCGCGAACCGTAGCGCAAGGCTTTCTCGATAACCGTGGAATTTTCGTTTTTATCAATCGTGAAATACTGAGCACGGTGCGTTCCTTCGAAGGAATCGAATCCGCCGGCCAGCGCCAAGCTTTCGAAGGCTTTTTTGTTAGCTGATCGCAAATCGATTCGTTTGGCTAAATCGAAAACCGACTTGTATTTACCATCTTTTCTTTCGGCAACTATCGTATCTACAGCATTACGTCCCAAACCTTTGATGGCACCCATACCAAAGCGAATAGCTTGATTGGCGTTTACGGTAAATTTATAGAAGGATTCGTTTACGTCGGGACCTAAAACACGCAATCCCATACGGCGGCATTCTTCCATAAAAAACGACACTTGTTTGATATCGTTCATGTTGTTAGAAAGTACGGCAGCCATGTATTCGGCTGGGTAATTGGCTTTTAGGTAAGCGGTTTGGTAGGCAATCCAGGCGTAGCAGGTAGAGTGTGATTTGTTGAAAGCGTATTGTGCAAAAGCCTCCCAATCTTTCCAGATTTTTTCGAGTGCTTCTTGTGGATAGCCGTTTTTTACTGCACCTTCAATGAAATCGGTTTTCATTTTCGCCAGCGTATCAATTTGCTTTTTACCCATTGCTTTACGCAGAACGTCGGCCTGACCTTTGGTGAAGTTGGCCAATTTTTGGGACAGAAGCATTACCTGCTCTTGGTAAACGGTAATTCCGTAGGTGTCTTTTAGCAATTCTTCGCAGGCATCGATATCGTACACAATGGGTTCTTTCCCGTTTTTTCGATTGATAAAAGACGGAATATACGCCAACGGTCCGGGGCGATACAAGGCGTTCATGGCAATCAAATCTTCAAAGACCGTAGGCTTGAGATTTTTCATGTGCTTTTGCATGCCGGGCGATTCGTACTGAAAAATGCCAACCGTTTCACCGCGTTGAAAAAGCTCGTACGTTTTTACATCGTCTATCGGAAAGGCATCGGGATCGAGATCAATTCCGGTGCGGTACTTCACTAATTTTACTGTGTCTTTAATCAGGGTTAGTGTCTTCAAACCCAAGAAGTCCATTTTCAGCAAACCTGCACTTTCCACAACCGAGTTATCGAATTGCGTGACGTACATGTCTTCTTCCTTTGCAGTAATTATCGGAACGAAGTTGGTGATATCGTCGGGCGTGATAATTACTCCACAGGCGTGAATTCCGGTATTCCGGAGTGTTCCTTCGAGTTTACGCGCTTGGTTTAAAGTTCCGGCGACGGGATCGTTATTTCCTGATATCTGGCGTAAAGCTTTTACTTTTTCGAAATCTTCGGCACGTAAATCCGATTTTAATTTTCCTTCATCCGAATTGAAAATCTTTTCCAAATTCAAGTTTGCGGGGATCATTTTCGCCAAACGGTCGGCTTCAAAAAGCGGTAAATCGAGTACGCGAGCGGTGTCTCGAATCGCCGATTTCGCTGCCATAGTACCGTAAGTTACAATTTGTGCAACTTGTTTCTTTCCGTATTTATTGATTACGTATTCAATTACTTTGCTGCGTCCTTCATCGTCAAAGTCGATATCAATATCGGGCATCGACACACGCTCCGGATTCAGGAAACGCTCAAAAAGGAGGTTGTATTTCAGCGGATCGATATTGGTAATTTTCAGGCAATAGGCTACAACCGACCCTGCTGCGGAACCACGACCGGGACCAACTGCTACGCCCATTTTTCGGGCTTCGGCAATGAAATCTTGAACGATGAGAAAGTATCCTGGGTAACCGCTATTGGCGATTGTTTGTAATTCAAAATCGATGCGTTCGCGCACTTCGTCGGTAATTTCGCTATATCTTTCATTGGCGCCTTGGTAAGTAAGATCACGCAGGTAGGCGTTTTCGCCGCGTTTTCCGCCATCGGCTGCATCTTCGGCAACTTGAAACGATTCGGGGATATCGAATTTTGGAAGTAAAACTTCGCGCGCTAATTGGTAGGATTCGACTTTATCTAAGACGTCTTGAATGTTGAGAATGGCTTCGGGAACGTCGCGAAACAGCGCTTTCATTTCGTCGGCCGATTTCAAATAATATTCTTGATTTTCGAGTCCGTAGCGCGAGCCGCGTTCGTTGCCAATTGGCGTACTTTTCTTTTCGCCATCGCGCACGCAAAGTAGAATGTCTTGTGCGGCGGCATCTTCTTTATTGACGTAAAAAGTATTGTTGGTTGCAACGATTTTTATCTCGTGTTGTTTTGCGAATTGAATGATTTGTTCGTTGACTTCTGCTTCAGCGGGATGACCGTGTCGACAAATTTCAAGGTAAAAATCGTCGGCGTAAAGCTGTTTCCACGCGAGTACTGCTTCTTCGGCTTGACGTTGCCCAACGGAACGCAATTTTGCAGCAATTTCGCCGGTCATTCCGCCGGAAAGGACTATTAAATCCTGGCCGTATCGGTTGAGTAATTCGCGATCGATTCGAGGCACGTAGTAGTAACCGTCGGCGTGTGCGATTGAAGAAAGCTTAGCCAAATTATGGTAACCGCGTTTGTTTTTGGCGAGGAATACCATTTGGTAACCGTTGTCTTTCACCGATTTATTGAGGTGGTTGTCGCACACATAGAATTCGCAGCCAACGATTGCTTTCAGCGGGCTTTCCGTTGCAACAGCTCCTAATTCTTCGGCTTGTTGATTGCGGGCTTTCACTCCTTTGTTGTGATTTTCTACTTCTTGAATGAGGCGAAACGACCCCATTAGATTGGAATAATCGGTTAGAGCAATTGCGGGCATTTTGAGTTTAATGGCAGCTTTAACCAGCGCCGAAACGCTGGAAGTGGATTGCAGAATACTGAACTGGCTGTGATTATGTAAGTGTGCAAATTCGGCTGCTAAAAACTCTTCGGAAACTTCAGTTGCAGTATGGTCAACGACTTGCTTATCGGCAACTTTCAGCTTTTTCGATTCGGTTTTGAAGTTTACGTGTTGTAGACCCAGTAGTTTTATACCTTCTGCGTTAAGCGTTTTAAAATCTTGAAGTTCGGCGGCAGATATTTGTAAAGAATCGGTTGTAAATAAATCGATAAACACGAGTTGGAAGAAGCAACGTGCGGTGGCTTCAACGTCGGCTGTGGCGTTATGTGCTTCAGCAAAACTATCAGCGAAGAGATAATTATACAATTCGGATAGTGTCGGGAATTTATATTTGGAACGGCCTCCGGGAAGCTTAAGTAGCTCGGCGGTTTTTTCGGTACAAGTATCTAGAACGGGTTTGGATTCGAGTACATTGGTTCGATTGGCTCGCACGAATTCAGCTCCCATGATATTGAGATCGAACTTTAGGTTGTGCCCAACGAGGAAGTCGGTTTGCAAAACAGCTTCTTCAAAGGCATCAAGTACATCGTAAATTGGTTTACCGTCGCGTTTTGCCAGCGCAGTTGAAATACCGTGAACACGTTCTACATCGTAAGGAATGTTGAATCCGTCGGGAGTGATCAGGAAATCGCCTCGCGAGATTAGACTTCCATTACTTTCGTGGAGTTGCCAAGCGAGCTGCACACAGCGCGGCCAGTTTTCAACGTCGGTGATTGGGGCGTCAAAATTCTTAGGAAGTCCGGTAGTTTCGGTATCAAAAATGAGGTATTTCATTGAAAATCGGCTAAAATGGCGGTAAGCGTTTGAGAAATCTAGAACTTCAAAAATACACAACTGTTTGGGTTGAGATTGTTAAAGATGCGGTTGAGCTACAAAAAGTTGTAAACAAAAAAAACCGCTTGATTGCTCAAACGGTTTAAGATAACTTGTGAAGTAAGTTTAGTAACCTCTATCGTTTCTGTTACCTCCGCCACGGTTAAACCCGCCTCGATCGTTTCCGTAACCGCCTCCTGGGCGACCTCCACCTGTTCTGTTACGATCAAAAGAGCGACGTTCTCCTTCCGGACGTGGTTCTGATTTGTTCACAACAATAGTGCGTCCCGATACATTTGCACCGTTTAATTCGTTAATGGCATTTTGTGCTTCGTCGTCATTAGGCATTTCAACAAAACCAAATCCTTTACTTCTACCGGTCATTTTATCGGAAATGATTTTTACCGAATCTACTGCCCCGTAAGCTTCAAAGGATGCTCTTAAATCTGCTTCCTCTATACTCCACGGAAGACTACCAACAAAAATGTTCATAAAAAAAAATATTAATTCGTTGTAAATGTAGTTTATATATTAACGGAAAACATCAAACAAGTGTTATTTATTTGCAAATAAAAAAAGCGCTTGTAAAAAGCGCTTGTAAATTGAGTAGAGTTAACTGTTATTGAACTCGGATATTGTAGAAATTACCTTCTTGAAAATTCACATTAGTTGGAGCCAATGTGCTTATCCCTTGGTATTTAGCATTGAACTTAAATGTTCCTGAAATGGTACGGCTAGCAGGATCCCACCGCGTAATCACTATTTCTAAATTCCCCGGATCTTCTAATTCGGTATTGAAACCAAAACCTGTAACATACTCCAAACTAGTACCTCCATCTGTAAAGGTGTAGCTCGCGCTGATCTCGTCGTCTAGAGAAGGCTCTGTTGGATTATATCCGTAAGTGTAAACCAAACTATTTGCGCCGAAAATACCTACTGTTAAGTCAATCGGAAAAGTAATTGTTGTTGTTTCAAGACCTTTGAAAGCTGTGAGCGTAATGTTACCAACATTTGGACCAGTGGGGCTGAAGGGTACGAACGAACCCGAATTTAAATCGCCTCTCCAAACTCTATTATCCTTTCTGGCTTGAAACCCCGGATCGTTAAATACCACTTCGTTTTCGCATGCAATTGCAACTAAAGCGAAAACCAATATTGAAAAAATTTTCTTCATTTTAGTAAATCAGTTAAATAAGACTTTTTGGAAGTCGGTTACAAAAATAGTTTTTAAAACGAAATAGCAATCATATCCGCTCATAAAATCAAAAAATTAGCAATGAAAATCGATTTTTATAACAAAGAACAAATTTGAAACACGCACCTGCTGTATTTCGGAAATTTATACTACTTTTGCAGCCTTAATTAACAGAGGTCGAGTACCTCGCAATTTAATCAATAAGATTATGGCTGTAAAAATCAGACTACAGAGACACGGAAAGAAAGGAAAACCATTTTATTGGGTAGTTGCTGCCGATGCACGTTCTAAGCGTGACGGTCGTTACCTAGAGAAATTGGGAACTTACAATCCAAACACCAACCCTGCAACGATCGACTTAAACATCGACAACGCTGTACAGTGGTTACACAACGGTGCACAACCAACAGACACTGCGCGTGCTATTCTTTCATACAAAGGAGTGCTATTAAAGCACCACTTAGATGGAGGTGTTAGAAAAGGTGCTTTGACTCAAGAACAAGCCGATGCAAAATTTGCTGCTTGGTTAGACGAAAAATCTGGAAAAGTTGACGCTAAGAAAGACAACCTATCAAAAGCAAAAGCAGATGCGAAAGCTAAAGCTCTTGCTGCTGAAAAAGCTGTTAACGAAAAACGTGCAAATGCTGCTGCTGAAGCAGAAGCTGCTGCAAAAGCTGAGGCTGAAGCTGCTGAAAACGCTGCTGCTGCCGCAGAAGTTGCTACTGAAGAAGCTGCTGCTGAAGAGCCAGCTGCCGATGAAGCTACCGAAGAAACTCAGGCTTAATTTTTTCTGCGAATGCGAAAAGCTGATTGTTTCTACTTAGGCAAAATCGCGAAAAAATTTAGCTTTAAAGGCGAGCTCTTATTGTATCTCGATACCGACGAACCTCACCTTTACCAAAATTTGGAATCAGTTTTTGTTGAATGCAACAACGAACTGATTCCTTTTTTTATGGAAAATGCATCTTTGCATCGAAACGATTTTCTCCGCGTTAAATTTGAAGACGTAAATTCGGAAGCCGAAGCCGACGAACTCCTAGGAAACGCACTTTATTTACCTTTATCATTCCTGCCAAAACTCAGCGGAAATAAATTCTACTTCCACGAAGTTATCGGATTTACCATTGTCGATCAAACCGAAGGTCGCGTGGGCATAATTCAATCCGTAAACGACACAACCGCGCAACCGCTATTCGAAGTTCTCGATGGCGAAACGGAAATGCTTATCCCAATGATCGACCAATTTTTAGTGAAAGTGGATCGCGCCAAGAAAGAAATTGTCATGAACTTGCCGGAAGGCTTAGTCGATATGTACCGCTAATACATGTCTGTCTTTTCATTCAAACATTTTGATATTCAACAAGCGAACGCCGCTATGAAAGTGGGCACCGACGCTGTAATTCTCGGCGCATTTTCCGATATCTCAAATCAACCACAAACTGTTTTGGATGTTGGCGCCGGAACCGGAATCCTGGCTCTTATGCTCGCACAACGCTGCGGTGCAGAAATCATCGATGCCATTGAGATCGACGACGCAGCCTATTTGGAATGCGTCGAAAACTTTGAAAACAGTCCGTGGGGCGACCGGCTATTTTGCTATCACGGCGATTTTGCAGAACTCGTTGAAGATTCGGATTACGGTTACGATTTAATTATTTCGAATCCGCCGTTTTATCTCAACCAACACTTCGCAGAAACGGAAAGTCGCACTACCGCTCGATTTGCCGACAAATTACAGCCCGAACACTTTTTTGCCTGCGCTGCCAACTTACTTACCGAAACAGGAACCGCACAAATTATCGTTCCGGAAGCTGATTATACGGTTTGGGTAAACGCCGCCGAAAAGGCAGAATTGAAACTGCAAAACCGCAAAATTATTTACCCGATGCCTGGAAAAGCTGCCAAACGAACACTATTGCAGTTCGGTTTTAGCGCAAAAACGCTTATCGAATCGGAGCTAACAATCGAAGAAAGTCGCGGAAACTACACGACGCAATACCGTGAAGCAACAAAAGATTTCCATCCGAAGTTTTAAAAAAATCTTTCTTATTGGGGCGGTCCGGCGGTACACGTTCAGTGGAAATTCATAACCGCCGTCAGGCCATACGCTATATCTTTTGCCTTCGTACCTTCGGCAAAAGGATGCCGCTGCTGTCCTTACCGCAACAATCGTTTCCAGAAAATACGTTATGTTTTACGATGCGTAAAAAGTGCAATTGCGACGCTTTTTATAATCGTTTAATTTATTTATATTCAATATTTTAACTTGAGGTAATATTGCAATATTACAAATTGATTTTCACAAAGCCGAAACTCGCGTTCAAAACTAAAATAAAACCTCTAATTTTCGGATTCTGAGGCAGTTCTTCTAGCCGACTTCTTAATCGAAAAATAAGCAACTATCGTACTTAAAAGCATTAAAAATCCACCCAAAACAAAGGGTGCTCCAGCAAATTGAAAAGGCGCACCGTCGTGAGTAAAGAAGTAAAACGTTGATGCCATTAACGGCGGACCAATAATCGAGCTCGCACTCATTAAACTCGTCAGCGTTCCTTGAATTTCGCCTTGTTCATTGGCGGGCACCTGACCCGAAACCACAGCTTGCAGTGCCGGACCTGCAATACCTCCTAAACAATACGGGATGAGAAACGCAAACATCATCCAACTTTCGGTCGCCAAGGCAAACAAAAACATCCCAAAAGTGTATAAGAATAATCCTAGATAAATACTGCGTTCGTTTCCTAATTTCGGATTTATCCAACGAATTAATCCGCCTTGAACGATGGCTACCAATAAACCAACCATTCCTAACGACAAGCCAACCATTTTTTCGCTCCAGCCAAATTTATAAATCGTAAAATAGCTCCAATTGCTGTGTACAGCATGCGAACCCACGTACAGTAAGAAAATAGCGAGAATTAATCCGATTAGTTTTGGGTAACGTTTTAAATTGAGAAAAGCTCCAGCTGGGTTTGCGCGTTTCCATTCGAAATTTCTACGATTCTCCGGTTTTAAAGATTCGGGCAAAATGAAATATCCGTATAAAAAGTTAAGCATACACAAAACACCTGCTGCGTAAAACGGAACGCGGGCACCAAACTGCCCGAGCAATCCGCCGATAACCGGACCAATGATAAACCCAAGTCCGAATGCGGCACCAATCATTCCAAAATTCTTAGCTCTGTTTTCCGGCGTACTCACATCGGCAATGTAGGCAGATGCGGTTGTGATGCTGGCGCCGGTAACGCCTGCCAAAATACGTCCGATGAAAAGCCACGTAATATTGGGTGCAAGAGATAACAACAAATAATCGAGAGAAAATCCGAAAAGTGAAATTAAAATAACCGGACGCCGACCGTACTTATCGCTCAAATTACCAATAAGTGGCGCAAATAAAAATTGGGTAATCGCATACGCGAAAGTGAGCCAACCGCCGTATTTCGATGCTTCGGATATATCACCGTTAATCAATTCTTCAATTAGCTTTGGAATAACTGGAATAATGATTCCCCAGCCAGTAATATCGATAAGCATCGTGATGAATATAAATCCGATTGCTGCGTTCTTTGAAGATGATTTCATAAAAAACTTTTCCTGTATTACGCCACGTTGCAGTTGATGCAAAATGCCGGCACAAAGAAAAGCTTTATTTGCGACGCACCATAAAGTGAATTTGATTTAACGATTGTTAGTGGTAATTGCTAGCTACCTAAGCTCGATTAAAAATTTTTGTCAGATCGCTTTTTGGGAAACAAAGTCTTTGTGTAAGGGAGCTTGAAAATGGATAAATTTCGCTAAACATTTAAACAGCCGCATACTTCGTTGCATTTTTTTTCGATACCTCGGTATCCCAAAAAATCCGCCTCGTAGCCAGCTATTTAAATGTTTTCTGACTTCAATTTTTATAACAATCTTAGGTTTTAAAAAAATCTTCCGTGGCGCTGCTATCCAGCATTTTTTTGCATTGTTCTGCCTCAAAAACAACCTTTTTTCTTTAGCCTATTTTAAAAATCCAATTGGTATTAATCAATCATTTATCTGTTTTCTGACTGCAATTTTTAAATCCAACTCAGGTTTATAGCAAACGGGCAGTATTTCGTTATGTTGCAGTGCATACGTTTTGATTTCTTCTGTACTAAGAAAATCAGTAGTGGTAATTTCTTGAACTTCAAATCCTACATCGCGTAATTTATCGAAATAATCGCGGCCGTAGATGCGCACGTGGTCGTACTGTCCGAAAATTTCTGCGCGTTTTTTTGCGTCGGTAATGCTATCGTCAGCAAACGTGTGTTGCCTGTTGAGATCTTGTGGGATTTGAAAAATGCCCCATCCACCGGGTTTCATGACGCGAAACAATTCGGCCATAGCTTTGGCATCGTCGGGAATGTGCTCCAAAACGTGGTTGCAGAAGATAATATCGAAAGCGTTTTCTTCAAACGGTAAGTTGCAGATATCCGCTTTTACGTCGGCAAGTGGAGAAAGTAGATCGGTTGTTAGATACGATAAGTTACTTTGCTTTTTAAAACGATTGTAAAAGGCTTGTTCGGGTGCAAAATGCAAAAGCTTTTTCGTGGTTGTTGCGGTAAAAAAGTCGGTTTTTCGCTGCAAGTACAACCAAAGAAGTCGATGTCGTTCTAACGATAACGTCCCGGGTGCCAATACATTATCGCGTTGTTTTCCGTAACCGTAAGGTAAGAATTTTTTGAATTCTTTCCCGTCGATCGGATCAGTGTATCCAGAACCCTTCAACCACCAGGCTAGTGCAGGTCCGGCGAGATAGCTCAAACGGATCAGCAAGGGGCGCGGAACGGCATTTAGAAAAAACTTGAAGAGCTTTTTCATACTTCTAATACGAACGGTTTAACGCGATACGGTGTTTCTTCATCAGATTCGATTCCCAAAGCCTTATAAATGTATGCGAAAGTCGAAAGCAATTCGGGTTTGCCGTTTACTAAGGCGATGTTGTGTTCGAAATGTGCGCTTGGTTTTCCGTCGGCGGTTACAATAGTCCAACCATCTTTAAGGTATTTTACGTTTTTGCTGCGCATGTTAATCATCGGTTCGATGGCAACAACCATTCCTTCTTGGAACATTTTGCCCTTACCTCGTTTGCCAAAATTGGGCATTTCGGGTTCTTCGTGCATCTTACGCCCTAAGCCGTGACCCACTAAATCGCGAACAACGCCGTAACCAAACGATTCTGTATAATTTTGAATTGCCGCACCAACATCACCTACGCGATTTCCTGCGCGAAACGCATCGATTCCGATGTACAACGATTTCTTTGTAACTTCCAATAATTG
>CALRVY020000019.1:0-27531 GCA_943371725.1 Pseudanabaena sp. UWO311
GGTTTCCAATTACGAGCATCTTACGAGCGCTTTTTGCAGCTGCTACGCCATCAAGTATGGTTTCTACATTATTTTCGGGCTCAAGCCTAGCGATCAACAAATCGTATTGGTACGGTTGCACATCAAAACTTTGAATTTGCGCGGCATTCGGATCATTAAATTGCTCTGCTCCGTACGGAATATACGTCGATGCTTTACCAAATCGCTGTTCCAGATGTTGTTGAATGCCTATAGAGTCGGCAACTAAAACATCACTATTATTCACCGCTAATTTTTCGCTAAACTGCAAGAGCTTTTGAACAGGTTTTGAAAACTTGGTGCGCTTCCATTCTAAACCGTCCATGTTTGTAACAATTAACGCTTTCCGCGGAAGCAAAAACGACCAAACGGAACTTGATGTATATCCTAATTGAAGCACCACATCGAATTTTCGTTTGCGAATATCTAAAATGCAGTTTAAGTCGTAAATGTATTGACCTGCCGTTCCCATTTTGTATTCTGGATCATAACATTTTACAATTTGAACACCTTTATACGTTGCTTCGGTGTACGGATGGTTGTGCGAATTATACACCACAACCTGATGGCCTTCCCGAACTGCATACACACTAAAAAACTCGGCAAATTGCTCAAAACCTCCATAGTGATTCGGAATACCTCTTGTTCCAAAAACGGCTATTTTCATAAGCGATTTGCTTTTATGAGTATGCTTTGATACGCTCGTAATGTTTGAGCCGCAGTTTCTTCCCAAATGTACTTTTCGAGTATTTGCTTGCGAAATGCCTCATCAACAGGAGCAGCATACGCTGTGTCGATTGCTTTGCGAATACTTGCTACGTTATCGGGTTCGCAATAAAAGGCGTAATCTCCGAAATAATCGTAGGTATCGCCTTTCAGGGTTGCAACGATATTACAACCCGATGCCGCCGCTTCCAACGAAGACAAGCCGGGCGTTTCCATCCAGCTTACCAGTGCATGAACTTTAGCTACTCGATATAAATGACGCAGATCAGATTGCGGCATAGGTTCTAAAAACACAACGTTTGCGCCCGCTTCTGCACGTACTTGATCCACGTACTTACTCTGATTTGCAGATGCCTTTCCGACCAAAACCAAAGTGTAAGGCGCGTCTTTTACCGCACGAACGAGTTGTAAAGTCGATTTACGGCCCTCAATTCTCGCGGCACAAACTACACAATCTTTATATTGGGCAAACTTCTCGTTTGGCTCGATTTCAGCAGAAAACAACGAACGGTCTACCGCGTTTGGCACTGGAAAATAATGCGGATTTCTTAAATTAAAATCTGATATAACGCGTTGCATTTCTGAATCAGAATTGGGCAAGAATACATCGGTTTGCGAAACAAGTTGTTTCATTAAGCCATAGTATCCTTTGTAAAGCATCTGATAAACGCCTTTATGCATCCGTTTCTCGACCCAATGACGTATAAATGTTTTTACGTATCCTATTTGATATGGGCTCAAAATGTTAGCCACAATTTGAAAAGCGCCTCCGCGAGCTTTTCGCTCAAACTCGGTGTATAAGCCATAAATCGTTGACAATGCAACCGGCTTTCCGTGTTTTTTGGCATGTGCTGCCTGTATAGCCGATTCTTGTGGTTCCATAAGATTGAAAATGTGAACCAAATCGAATTCTTGCAAATCTGGTTCGAGTTCAATGCTGATGGTTACTTCAACGCCGAGCTTTTCAAGGAATTCTTTGGTTTTCTGCATCTGAATGAGATCACCGCCTGGAGCAGAAAACAAATTGGTTCTGGAAAGAAATAATACGCGCATCGGCCGTTTTTTAGCGCGACAAATATAGTTTTTTTAGTAGTTTCGCTCCACGCGAAAGTGCGTGTATTTGCTCATGAAAAAAGTACTGTTTTTATTTGGCACGCGCCCGGAAGCCGTAAAAATGGCGCCTTTAATTGAATGTTTTTCGACAGACTCCCGATTTGAAGTGAAAGTTGCCGTTACGGCTCAGCATCGCGAAATGCTCGATCAAGTGCTTTCGTTTTTTGAAATTGCCGTTGATTACGACTTAAACGTTATGAAACCGAATCAAACGCTACATCAACTCACTGCCGATTTGATTTCGCGCATTACCAACGAAATCCTGTTGAAAGAACCGTTCGATTATGTTTTTGTTCAAGGCGATACCACCACTGTTTTAGCTTCTGCACTAGCCGCATTCTACCAAAAAATTAAAGTAGTTCATATCGAAGCCGGATTGCGAAGCGGCGACATGCATTCCCCGTTTCCTGAAGAAATGAATCGGGTTTTAACTTCGCGCATCGCTGATTTTCACTTTTGTCCGACCGAAACATCCAAGGACAATTTAATTCGGGAGAACATCCAAAAAAATGTTTTTGTAGTTGGAAATACCGTTATCGACGCGCTTTTAAAGGGACTTCAGAAAATAGACCTAAATAGCGAAGCAAACTTACTTGCGCGTTTTTCGGATATTGCTTTCGAGAAGAAAATCATTCTCGTTACTTGCCACAGGCGTGAAAACTTTGGAAAACCATTTGAAGAAATTTGCGAAGCGCTGCTCGAAATTGCTAATTCTCGTCCGAACGACGTTGAAATCGTGTATCCGGTACATTTAAATCCGAATATCAAAGAGATTGCGCACCAGAAGTTGCTTGCTCCGAACATCAAACTAATTGCTCCGCTAGATTATCCGGAATTGATTTGGATGATGAACAAAAGCCATATTATCTTAACGGATTCGGGCGGTATTCAGGAAGAAGCACCGAGTTTAGGAAAACCGGTTTTAGTTTTGCGAGAAGTTACCGAGCGTACCGAGGGTGTGGATGCCGGAACTGCGGTTTTAGTAGGTTCCGACAAGAATAAAATTGTTGCCGAAACTCGAAAACTGCTCGATGATTCGATGTATTACCAATCGATATCAAAGGCGTCGAATCCGTATGGAGATGGCAGTACGAGTAGGCAGATTATAGAGATTTTGGCTGCTGATTGAGAGCAACTCTATCGTAACAAGCGAGAATCAATCCAAGGACTATGGATTTAGTATCTGCTTTAAAATAAAATCCGAGGAAAACCCAATACGACAAGAATAAAAACAGAACCGTACCTATTAATAATCGGTTGTACATTTTATACGACTCGCCTACAACCTGTGCTTTTCGAATTGCAAGTATCGATAGAATCAGAAAAAAGACGCCTAATAATCCTGATTTTAAGAAGGTAGTCATATAACCGTTGTGAACTATGGAAATGTATTTCATTTTGGTTCCATCGAGTTCTACCTCTTGTTTTAAATCGATTCGAGAACCCAAGCCTTTTCCAAAAAGTATCGTCGATGTTCCCGAATTTCCCATTTGTTTAACGGTTAGGATGTTTTCAACCGATCGATAATTGTCGTTGAAATCTTTCCAATCTGATGCGTCGACACGTGTTTTGAACGCTTCTTCTGGAATTACTTTTATTTTATAGAGAAAAGCATCGGCGCCTTTACCATTTCGAATCGGATTATAGGCGAGAAGTGCGAAATAGCCTCCTACAACCAAAATTAGACCTGTAGCAACAACTAAAATGAGGCGTTTGTTGAGCGTGAAAAAACCCTTCAATGCAAAAAACAAAATTCCTGCTTGTATAAAATTAATTCTTGATAGATAAAAGAAAGTTGACGCAAGAAGCACTACTAGCATGACCGCCTTTTGACGCCTGCTGAATTCGATTTGAAATTTGTTAGAAAACCAAAGCAACACAAGTGCGTAGATTTCGAAGTCGCTAAAATAACCTGCATAGAAACGCAACAAATGGATATCGCGAAATCCGACGAATAAAATAGTTCCTCCAACTAAAATGAGATGGAAGATAGCTAAGTAAAAACCTGAAATTATTACCGTTTTGATCGGATTAAAGAGATATCCACGCGCAAGCTGGTATCCGACTAATAATCCGAGAATGGGTTTCACGATGTAAGTGAAATCGCGAATAAAATCATAACCTTTGAAATCGTGAATAAAAGCTGAGCCAATTGCAATTACTAAAATCGTCGCAAAGAGTAGCAGTTGGTATAGAAGATACTTGTTGTACGATTTGCGAAGTGAAATAGCGGTGGCAAAAGTCCAGACGGCGAAAGTAAGCTCGTAATTATTCAAGTACGGAACTCCAACGCAGAGCAGGAACAGAAAGGCGTATAAGGCGTTTTTATTTACTTTCAATCGTAAAAAATTTAGATTGGCTGAAGCTCATGTATTGAATAGCAAACACTATTTCAGCGAGGAAAACAATCGTTGCAATGCCCTCCAGACCAATAGCTGGCGCTGTAAAGATAATTCCTAAAACTGTTGCAAAAGTAACGACATAAATGATTTTCGTATATGCTTTTAATAAATCGCATACAATCATCAGTTGTTCGCCTGCTATGGTAATTGGCATGATAACGATTGTAGCTAAAGTAATTAAATACAAATTGCCGGTATTTTCAATTTGACTTGAAGACAGTTTAAAGAAAGACAAAATCTCTACTTTAAAATACACGGAAATTAAGCAAACGGCTAAAGTTCCTAAAAAAGCCAGTGCTGAATATTGTTTCCAAAAGGAAATACTCTTGGCTTTTTGAAATACATACTGATTGGAAAGTTTAGGTAGAAAGAATTTAAAATACACTTGGTTCATGCTTCGCGCAAGCGATATGAGCTGATCAAAAATTTTATATACACCTGCGGTGTGCCAGCCTAAAAAATAGCCTGAAAGCACCTGAGGTGCTATTTGCCGTAGGCATAAAAGGAGTTGCGAAAGGGTAAATCCAAAGTCGTCTCGTAAGGTTTTTATAATTCGAACAAAACTACTTGGAACAAAGCGCAGCTTTAAGCGTTTAAAGATAAAAAAATAGCCCGCTGTGAAGGCGCCGAAATTCGCTACAGCCCAAAACGGATTCACCCAAAGATAGTCGGTAACTGATGTAACAAAGCTCAAAACTAGGGCTAGGTAGATTAGTTTCGAACCAATATTTACAGCAGCCGTAGTCCGATACCATTGTAAGCCCTGTAAAACAGATAGCGGTGAAAAAGCTTGTGCCGCTACGATTAAGAATGATAGAGAAAAGAGCCTTCCATTCTCTAATTGGGAGCTAAAAATCCAAATAGTACTGTAGAATGTTACTGTTAGAAACAACAGCAGCACCAACTTGGTTGAAAGCATGTGATTAATGATTTTGGATTTTGTCGTTACATCTTTCGCAGCGGCAATATCGCGAATCAACTTCATATCAAAAGCATAATCAATTAGAAGAACAAGAAACATAGCTATTGAAAAAGCAACGGCATTTTTCCCAAGACCAACAGCTCCACAGGTGTGTAAAATATAAGGTGTAATAACAAGCGGCGTAATAAGATTAACACCTTGTCCGCTTATGTAAGTAAGAAAGTCTATTTGTTTCTTGTACATGTACAATTTTTACCAGTAGCTATACGAAGCCATGAATCATAACAGGTTTTCCGCCTTCTTGAAAGACACCACTTACGTAGAATTGATATTCTGGTACTACTTTTTTGATTGCAGCAATCATTTCTTTAGCATTGTTTTGTGGATGATAGCATGTGATTGCTATTTTCGGTTTACAGCGTTTAATGGTTTGCGTTGCGCCCTCAATTAATTGTTGCTCAAATCCTTCTACATCTGCTTTTAGGTACGTGATTTGAGTATCCCCGATAATTGAGTCGACGGTTAGTAGGTCGACCTCTTCACCGCCAATATTCGAGTCATAAAGAGATCCATCCAAGGAGCTTTGTGCAAAAGTAACTTTTCCGATATAATCGCCAACTGCAGCATTAACGATTCTAACTTTAGACGGGCTGTTTTCAAAAGTTTTGGTTAAAGCTTCGCAAAAGCTATTGCTCGGTTCAACTAGTGTCATTTCTGTACAAAGTTGTTCTACCGATAAAGCAAAAAGCCCTTCTGCTGTTCCAATATCAAGTAGTAGTTCCCCTTTTTCGATCTCAGTTCCTTTTTTCTGATAGTAATGCCAGTCGGAAGTGTCGAACGTTTCAGCAACAACTTGATTGATTCGGTCGATTGGAAAAATTGTTGGCCAATAGAGTGGGTTTTTGACTCCTTTTAATTGAATAAGTGCAAACTTTTTATCGTCCTCGTATTTAACATCAGATATAAAGTTCTTTCCAATCCGTGCCACTGTGGGCTTGAATAAGAATGCAAATAGTTGTGTAAAGCTTATTCCGTTTCTAGATTTAAACAACCAATAGAAAAAGATTTTTATTCGGCGCATGATTTTGGTCTTTACACAAGTTTAACGATGAAGCAAAATAGGAATAAAATTTAAATGTCAACCAAAATAAAAAGGCTGTTTTCGAAGACGAAAACAGCCTTTAAACTTGTACATAAGAATTTATTGAATAGTCTTAATCTTATCGGCTAACATAGTACCTGAAAACATTTTCGGATCAAAAGCTCCTTCTTTTGTTGCCTTAGGCGTCACTTTTTTGCTGGCTTTATCAACTGAAACTGATGTTGAATCTGGAATAAAGTATTCAAAGAAGTCGGCGCTACTTAATGTAAACGACTTATCCTTGAACTTCATGGTGAAGTTATTTACCACAATGTCTTTTTGATCCTTATTCATTCCAAAATCGAGGCGCAATTGATTTGCAACTGCATCAACGGGAAGTTTGAATTCAATATCTTGTGGTTGTTCGCTACCAATAACATCTACACGAACTGAATTTTCTTCAGAAAACTGTGTGTTTTCGTCGGTAGTTTCCTTGAAAAATAGCTGTAGGTTATCGTTTTGCTTCACTGTAGCGTTGAGTATGATAGAATACGTTGGAGCTTCCTCCTTCTGATTCTCAGCATCAGCCTTTTTGTCGTCTTTACAGCTAACTAATGTTGCGCCAATTAGCAGGAATGTAAGTAAACCTTTAATGTTCATGTTTTTAAAATTTTTGGCAAATTTATAATTTTTATAATTCTTAGCACTACGCACGTTTAATCTTTTAAAATTACTTCTTTTATTTCCGGGTAGTAAGCACTGATAACGCCGTTTTTCGAAAAAAGTATATTTAGGCTGTAAATATCTGCTGGTAAAGATGTCAAATCAATAACATCATTGAAACCGCAGGCCGTAATTGTAGGATCTTTGTAGAAAGCCGCGACATCTGGTCTTGATTCGTTCTTTGGTTGAATCTTAAATAGGCTTTTCGTAGTTCTTGATTGCAAAACAAAAAATAGAGTATCCGATGAATATTTTTGGCCATTTAGATAAAGCGCCCAACCTCTGATATTAATAAACTTGCTCTGCTGCTCAAAAAAGTCGATATTGAATTTCACCTCTCTTGTTGAAGCAAAATCTTGCTTACCGAGTTCCTCCACTTTTGTTGAAGTCTCTTTAAACTGAATTTTAACTTGGTTCGTATTTTCTACCTCTTGACGACTTAATTTTAAGGTTTTATCAACCTGATCCGCTTTTTTAGAGTTAAAAACGATGAAAAAATTGTCGATCTTTCTAATAGTTACGGTATTGTTTGCGATTAAATTTTCGAATGCTTTTAAGTCCTTTTCAGTTGTAACAAAAAGATTTTTTATGTCAAGCTTTCCTTTCTTTAAGTTGAAATTTATTTCAGAAACAGCTGCCGCTCTAGGTGCCATTTTTACTCTCGCGAGATAAGCATTAGAAATAGGTTTACCCTCTTTTAGTGCTAAAAACGATAAATCTTGATAATCGTTATTATACGTCATGCTGTAGTTAAAACTATAAAGCGGATAAACGAGTACAGCATCAAAATGCTTAAAAATAGCGCGCCATTTGTTGTCTTGCAGCGGACTTGTGTAATCCCATTTCTCGTGCGTCAGATTTTTACTATTAAACAGATTTTGAATATCATATACCTGCAAGCTAAGCAAAAGCAAACACGCGACTGAAATAATTTGCCATTTGACATTTAACTTTGTAACTACAACACAGGTAGTAATAAGTACAAAGTAGTAGGTAGGCCAGAAAAACCTTGCAGGCGCACGAAAAAAGCCACCCAAAACATCCACAAAATGTGGTGAAGGATAACTTAAAACTATTGATTCGCCAAGAGTAACATTCTTTGTAATTGCAAAAACAACGAATCCCACTAAAAATATTAATAAAAAATAATGTCTTTTTATTAGTGTTAATGTTTGAAGATAGTTTTTCAAAAAATAAAAAAACGAAAACACAATTAGCGCTAAAAAACCACAGCCGAGATACGCAAATCCGTCATACTGCATCGGATTTTGCATTTTTAGTTCCCCGAAAAACTTAGCATATCCGTTCCCATTAAACGGACTATTTAGATTCATGCTGGTCAAAGTATAGTCTCCTGAAGAACCATAAGACTCGCCGGAAAAATCAACCAATCCTATCAAAAACCAGATCGCAAAAGTTACTAAAAATGCAACCGTAGTAAAAGAGACGAATTGAATAACAGAAATCTTCTTACTTAATGCCATCCTAAAAACAATCACTAATAAAAGTGAAAAAACCATTGCCGTTAAGTACGGGTGGATTGCGGCACTTAACGCAACAATTATCAATTGTTTGATAAAAACTTTTTTCTTATCGCCTTCCTTTTCAATTAAAAAGTAGTTGTAAAATGACGCTAAGAGCAGCCAGTGAGCGCAAAGCGCTGGATGCATATATCTGTAAAGTAATAGCGGACAGATGATGAAAAAAATTGAAAGCAACAAGTTTATAACTAGGTTTTTACTGAATAGATTAAGTATTTTAAACCCAAAATAACCGTTTAAAAAAACACAGCTAAAAATCCATATTCCAAAATATTGAAAAGTCTCTGTTAAGATTGGATTCAGAAGTTTAAATGTTAAAGCTAGTAAAGGTATCGAGTCCGTTAAACCAACATTTGCTCCTACCGGGTAATCATAGCTTTTCATAGCGCCCAGCGGAAACATCCATGGATCATTACGATAGAAGGCCCAACCTAAATAATGCGTTCCCCAATCATGATGAACCGTCATTAACCAATTAATATTTGTGGGAACTAATGCACCGATACCTAAACTGGCGTTGAATACCAATAAACTAACTAGAAGTAAGAACCCAAATATTTTAAGCTGTTTTGAAAGCATTATTTCGCAATTTTTAGAATGAGATAAATTTCTTTTGCGATTTTAAAACCAGACCACAAACTTAACTTAGAACCCGCTACATCATTCCATGAATCTAAAGGATATTCAATACCTGAGCTTAACTTCGCCGCCTTTCTCAAGCGAACAAAAACCTCAACATCAAAAAGCCATGAAGTTGAAAATTTTTTACTGAATCCAATAGGAATCAAAGATGTATGAAAAAACTTTGCGCCACACTGTGTGTCGTAAATTCGCAATCTAGTTCTAAAATCAATAATTGTAACGATCACTCTGCCTATAATATGTCGGTGCCACTTTCGCTTTATCTTGGAATTCAGTAATTTAATTCTCGAACCAAAAAGAAATAGATGACTTCCGCCTTCAAGAACTTCTAACATTTTATTTATTTGGATCGCAGAAGTAGAAAAATCAGCATCAACATACCCTAAGTAATCGTACTGTTGAAGATCGTAAATTCTGTTCATTGACAAAAAAACTGTGTTCGCCTTCCCTGAATTTCGTTCAAAATCGAAAATCTGTATTCTGTCCGGAGACTCTAGCTTTATAGTCTCTAATGTCCTTATTGTGTTATCGTTACTTCCATCGTTAGCTAAAAAAACCGTCGTTCCTACTCTCGAGAGTAGGATCTTGATTTCATCTAATGCAAGGCGCTTTTCCTCGTTATAGCACGGTATAAGTACTGCCGTTTTGATCATCGATTGCGTATATTCGACTTTTTACTGCCGTAGTTATTTATATTCTTCTTTGATTATGTCCTTAAATTAAACTTAATGAAACACTCCGATTTGGCTAACTTCGCAATTACTAAGAAGCTAATTTTCAAATGCTAAAATTAGTTATCTAAACATCACCCCCTAAACTCCCTCAAAACCCCAATCACTTCCTCAACCGCTAATTCATAATACAGCGGCAATCTAACTAAAACATCGGTAAAATGATCGCTATTAACCAAACATCTTCCATCGTGGCGTTCGTGATAAAACGGACTTTTATGTAAACTCAAATAATGGAAAACAGCCAAAATTCCGTGATTTTTTAGGTGCGAAATCAAACTCGTTCTTTGATCTAAACTCTTGCAAATCAGATAAAACATGTGCCCGTTATTTGTAGCATAACCCGGAATTTCGGGCAGCCTAATGTTATTTTCAGCAGCCCAAGGCGCTAATTCTTTGTAATACGCATCCCAAATTGCAATACGTTTTTTTTGAATGTCGCCTAGATTTTCAAGTTGTGCCCACAAAAAAGCGGCAACTATTTCAGATGGCAAAAACGAACTCCCAATATCAACCCAGCCGTATTTATCAACTTCACCTCTAAAAAACGACGAGCGGTTGGTTCCTTTTTCCCATATAATCTCGGAACGCTTCGCAAATTGCTCATCGTTTACCGCTAACATTCCGCCCTCTCCAGAAATAATATTCTTGGTTTCGTGGAATGAAAAAGCTGCTAAATGACCGATGGAACCCAGGGCCTTTTTTGTTCCGTCGGCGAAAGTGTAATAGCTATCTATTGCCTGCGCTGCATCTTCAATAACAAATAAATCATGTTGCTTTGCTAGTGCCATTATCGGTTCCATGTGACATGCAACACCGGCATAATGAACCACAACAATAGCTTTGGTACGCGCCGTAATCAAGGATTCTAAACTATTCTCGTCGATATTCGGATGATCGGGTCGACTGTCGGCGAAAACAATTTTTGCACCTCTCAAAATGAAAGCGTTAGAAGTAGAAACAAACGTGTACGAAGGCATAATAACCTCATCGCCAGGCTCAATTCCTACTAAAATAGCGGCCATTTCTAGCGCATCGGTGCAGGAGGTTGTTAACAAACATTTTAAAAATCCGTATTCCTGCTCAAAAAACGTCTGGCATTTTTGGGTGTAGGTGCCATTACCTGAAATCTTGCCGCTTTTTACAGCATCTTCAATGTAAAAAGTTTCTTTTCCACTCAAATACGGTTTGTTAAACGGGATGTTCATAATCAGATAATTGGCGTAAATTTAGCTTTCGCTGGAAGTAAAAACTTCATAAAAGCGGTTTCTTCCTCTGTTCCTCTTTTGGTGTACGTGCGATCGAAAACGTTGAAATACGAAATTTTGCTGTTGGAAAAATCAATCTCCGAAACATCACTAACAATTTGTATTGATTGTGCATTAGCATTCCATTGTTGCAAATACGCACGCATTTTTTCGAATTTTTCGGATACCGAAACTTCTTTAAATTGAAAACCAATCTTATCCGAAATCGACTTTGCCGGCGAACCTGCGTAAATTTCATTGTAATTCATGTCTTTTGTAACCACCGAACCCACCATGGCCATCGACTTATCGGCCGCAATTATCGGTGAAACGATGCAATGTCCTACAAACCAAACATCGTTGCCAATTTGCATGGGTTTTTCCGACAAAAACCGACAACCTTCCAACGTATCTCCATACTTAATATGACTCCAAATTTGCGAATGCGCTCCTATTCCGCAATTGTTTCCAATCGTAGTGCCGCCTATGGAATCAATAATCGAATATTGACCAATCCATGCGTTATGTCCGATATGACAAGGCAAATAGCCGTGAATGTTGGTGTCGTGTTGAATTTTAGAATAATCGCCAAGCGAAAAATCATCGCAGATAATTTGCACATTCGTTCCGATATAACAATTATCACCGATAACAATACGACGTGCATTTCCGTGAATACCTCGAATCACTGCTGAAGGTTCAATTATGGTGTTTTTTCCGATGTAAATTTCATCTGCAGCGATGTTCTTAGCGCTCATAATTCACGGTTTTTTCTACGATAAAATACTTTCTATTCTTCGATTGATCGAAAATTTTCCCAATATAAATACCTACTACACCGATAATGGTAATCATCATTCCTGAAAGAAACCAGATCGAAATCATAATCGAACTGTAGCCTAAAACCTTAATTTCCCCAGAAAGGTACTTGTAAAGTGTATAAATTCCTGCTAAAAACGAAATTAAAGATATAAACATGCCAATCTTGACAAAGATTTTTAACGGCTTATTGGAAAAAGAAATTATCGTATCAAATGCCAATCTAAATAACTTTCCGTAAGTGTACGAAGTTTTCCCCTCGGCTCTTTTGGCGTGAGCCACCTCGATTGACGTACTCCGAAAGCCCACCCAATTTACAAAGAGCGGAAATGACTTGATATAATCGCTCATCTTTAAAACCTCATCAATCACTTTGCGATCGTAAATTCCAAAATTAGCTATAGTATTATCAAATTTACTGTCGGTCAAGTAACTGTACGTTTGGAAGAAAATTCGAGAAAAGAGTTTTTTGAAAAAGCCGTCCTGTCGGTTACTCCGCTTCGCTAAAACAATGTCGTAGCCCGCCTGCATCGCCTGAAATAATTTTCCTATTTCTTCGGGCTGGTCCTGCAGGTCGCAATCCATAACAACAATTTTGTCGCCCGTTGCTAAAGACAAACCTGCCATAATTGCTGGATGTTGCCCGAAATTTTTACTCAGTTTTGCGGCGACAATTCGTTGATTTTTTTCAGCGAGTGCTTCAATAACTGCCCAACTATTATCCGGACTACAATCTTCTACCAAAACAATTTCATAGTCATTAAAAATCGGCGAAACTGCTTGCTCGATTCGTTCAACCAAGGTTGGAATAATGCGCTCAGCTTTGTAAACCGGAGAAACTACTGATAATTTCATTAGGCTTCTTTTTTAAAAGTTTGGTCCCACTTGCTGCGATCTAAAACACTATACGCCGGTCTTTTTGCTGGCGTTGGAAAATCGGAAGTTGGAATTGGCGTTACTGCAACTTTGAGCTCTGCCTCTTCAAAGATCTGAATCGCAAACGAATACCACGTCATTTCTTTATTTCCACAGAAGTGATAGATGCCGAAAGGTACCGCTTTTTGATTTTTTGCGTTTACTATAGCCAATAATGCCTGCGCTAAGTCGATTGCATGCGTCGGGCAGCCTCTTTGATCGTTTACCACGGAAACAGCTCCGCGTTCTTTGCCTAGACGCAACATGGTTTTCTTAAAATTGTGTCCGTAATCGGAATACACCCAAGAAGTTCGAACAATATAAAATGGTTCCAAAGTTTCCTGAATTCGCTGCTCTCCGGCTAGTTTACTTTGGCCGTAAACACCTAAAGGATTTACTGCATCGGTTTCTTCATAGGGCGTGTTCTTAGCTCCGTCGAAAACAAAATCGGTTGAAACGTGTATAAATGAAGTATTGAATTTTTTACAAGCCAATGCTAAATAACCAACCGCGGTTTCGTTTATTAGAAAGGCGCGTTCGGGCTCCGCTTCTGCTTTATCGACAGCTGTGTATGCCGCCGCATTGATACAAAAATGCGGTTTGACTTCCGAAAAAACACTTTCGATTTGCGATTCGTTCGTTATATCTAAATCGCTTGAACTACAAAATGTAAATTGGAATTCGGGAAATTTAGGAGCAAGTTCTTGCAAACACTGCCCAAGTTGTCCGTTTGCTCCAGTTACCAACACTTTCATACCGGCAAAGCGTCTTTTAAAAGAGGAAGGTTTTGATCTTTCTCTGAAATAATTAATTCGGTATGCGAAATTTGCCAATCAATAGCCAAATCTGGATCGTTGAAAAAAACACCACCTTCACTAGCTTTATTGTAATAATTATCGCATTTATAGAAGAAAACTGCCGTTTCAGATAATACCACAAATCCGTGTGCAAAACCACGCGGAACAAAAAATTGCTTTTGATTTTCTGCGGAAAGCAAAACCGTTTCCACTTTCCCGTAAGTTGGCGAATTTGGGCGTAAATCAACAGCCACATCGAGCACTTCTCCGTGCAAAACGCGTACTAATTTGGCTTGTGCATATTCGCCGCATTGGTAATGTAATCCACGAATAACGCCGCGTGTGGAAAACGACTGATTGTCTTGAACGAAATCGACCTCACGACCTATTAATTCGGCGAATTTCCGTTTGTTGAAACTTTCCATAAAATAGCCTCGCCCGTCTGGAATAACAGTGGGTTCTAAAATGAAACAGCCTTTCAAATTCGTTTCTATAGCTTTCATCCGTTGATGATTTCAATAAGGTGTTTACCGTACCCGCTTTTTAATAAAGGCTGTGCGAGTGCTTCGAGTTGCTCCGCGTTAATAAAGCCCATTTTAAAGGCAGCTTCTTCAATTGAACCGATTTTCAAACCTTGTCGTTCTTCAATCACTTGAACAAACTGCGAAGCTTGCATAAGCGAATTAAACGTTCCGGTATCAAACCAAGCCGTTCCGCGATCGAGTATGCTTACCTGCAATTTTCCTTGCTGTAAATAAGCTTTGTTTACATCGGTAATCTCGATTTCACCGCGCGCACTTGGTTTGATATTCGAGGCAATTTCCACAACTTGATTGTCGTAAAAGTAAATTCCAGGAACTGCGAAATTTGATTTGGGAACTAGCGGTTTTTCCTCGATAGAAAGCACTTTTCCTTGCTTGTCGAATTCTACTACACCGTAACGTTCTGGATCTTGTACGTGATAAGCATAGATGATTCCACCGTTTGGATTATTGTTTGCTTGCAATAAATCCGCAAGTCCGGTTCCGTAGAAAATATTGTCTCCTAAAACCAAAGCAACCTTATCTGAACCAATGAAATCTTTACCAATTATGAAAGCCTCGGCCAAACCATTAGGATGTTCTTGAACGGCGTACTCAAACCGACAACCCAAACGCTTTCCGTCGCCTAAAAGCTGGCGAAACAAAGGCAAATCGTGTGGTGTAGAAATGATTAAGATTTCGCGAATGCCAGACCACATTAGTGTTGACAACGGATAGTAGATCATCGGTTTGTCGTAAATCGGCATAAGCTGTTTACTTACTGCCAATGTAAGCGGATGAAGGCGCGTTCCGGATCCTCCAGCTAGTATGATTCCTTTCATTTTGAACTATTCTCAGCTTTATAGCGCAAACTATTTTTGGCTATAAATGCTTTTATTAGTGATAGAAAAATAACTGCTCCCAATCCTAATAGCGGAAGTATCAGGAAATAAACACCATTGAACCCTGAGGTAGATTTTATATTTGGAGTTATGCTTACAACTTTCGCAATTTTATCGCTGGTTAAGCGTTCGATTTCACGATTGCCTTGTTCGCTTAGCAAAGAACTTTTCGATAACAATACCTCGTTAATCTGGCTGTTTTCATTGATGTAAACACTTGAAGCACTAGCTCCTCCTTTTCCAAAAGCATCTAAAATGTTGTTGACTTGACTTAAAGTTTTGCGATTTTCAACAATTTTAGTTTCATTATTTTGGATTGCTAATTTTTGGATTGCTTTAAAATAAGCGCTGTTTTCATATTCTAACATCAAAGGTTCGATAACTTGATTCTTTGAAATTTTTCCAGCAGTTGTAATTGTTATCAAATGATAGGGATAATTCTTAGCTGTGATTTCGTCTTTTAGAACTTTTTCAATGTCGTTATTCTCCGAGATCAGTTTCAACATTTCGAAATTATCATTGTTGTATTTCACAAACTGATAGACGTCATTTATCGGCTCCATTGAAATCTTTTTCAACTTCTTCCGCGTTACACCCAACTTAGCAAAGAAAGCTGTATCGTTTTCTTTGATCTTGGAATCCAACAATTCTGTTTTCTGATACAAATAATCTGTACTCATGAAATTTGGCATGATAATCACCAAGTGATTGTACTTTCCTGGAAGAGAGTCTAAGTATAAACCACCACTCATTCCTAGAATTAAAATAACCAGAATCGATTTCCATCTCTGTTTGAAGTAAACCAAAGTCTTGTATATCGCATAGGAGAAATCGGCAACTCCACTACTAACTTTTTGCTTAATCTGATTCAAATCGACTTCCTGATTCGACTCTAAAGGCTGTTGTTGCATAAACGCTATAAGTTAAATATCTGTTCTAAAATTTTTATCGTAATTAAATAGGTAGGCTTAACACCCGTTGTTCCTAAACCACCCGAAGCTAAAGTACTTCCCGTCTCTAACGGATTATCCGACGCGTAGTACGCATAACGAACTTTTACCTGAGCTGGTATACTTTTTCTAATTTTGGAAGCCGATTGGATGGCTTTTTGATAATACGCGCCTTCCATTTCCAAACCAATAACACCCCAGGTAGATTTATGGAAAAACGTAAGCAAATCTTTATTCTGCAACGAGGTTCCTAAAACCGTTACCATCGGACCTGCGTACACTGGAATATCATATCCATTTAACATCTCTGCTGTGAGTTCGTTTTCAAACGGATAATTATCGCCTGTTCCTTCATTGATGTGTGCCGAAGGTATCATAATATCGCCTTTTCCTCCTTCTAAAATACCCGCCTTACCCATAATGGAAACCGATGCCACATTCAAATACTGCTTCACACCGTCGGGTTGCACAAAGGGCTTTAACAACTCATCAATGGTTTCGTAGGCTTGCTCACCGAACGCATAATCCATTACTATTAAAACAGGTCCGTTTTCCTGCGATTTTACTCCGGGAAATGCTGTTTTCTTCCAATCAATTTTAGCAGTATCGAAAATCTGAACGTCGATATTGGTTCCCGAAGTATCGGGCATCGAAATCATTCCGTGCGCTAAGGCTAATTTCTCGACTTTCTGACGCAGTTCTTTAGCGCCGCTGCTGCTCAACTCTTCAAACAACTTGAAATCGATACCAGATTCCGTCTTGTTTTTTTGAATTCCGGCTGCGAAAATCGAATTCATTACCGAGTGCATATTGGCACTGATGATGTGAATTTCGCGTCCTATCAATCCGTTGGTGTACAAAGCCGATTTTATATTATGTGCCCAAATTTCTCCGTGAATATGGTGCCCTAGGCGTTCGCGTAAAATCGGACTGAAAGAAATGGTGCGTTTTTTATTTTCCAAAACTTCTTCCAAAGCCAATTTTCCCAACCAATACACCACACTCAAAAAGCGGTCGGGCTTTTCGGCGCTGCCAAACGAATCGTAAATGGCGTTTACTTCCGAAAAACTGCGTCCTAAAATATTTGCCGTATGTGAAACTGCTTTCTCGCGTTCAATTAAGGTGAGTTTTTTAGAAGTTTTAACAGCTTGTTCAAGCTTTAACCAATCGCGCGACAACTCGCCTCCATCGTCCAATAAAATGCGATCTTTAATTTTGTGCGATTCGATAAAAATGAACGTTAGGTGCGTTAAAATGTCGTAAATATCCGAACGTCCGCGGGTAATTACCACATTCATTTGCTCTTCGTCTATGCGGTAACAATTGCGTTTACGCTTTGGCGGAACGATCGCGGTAAAATGACTATTGGTATAACCTTCGTCGGAAATTAAGTTGATAAAACGACATTCTTCAATACCTGTTGGCAAACGCTCGATGACGTAAAGCAAGCCGTTAAGCTCCACTTTTTCTTCAGCGATACTGCCGTAGATTTCGGGGCGGAGCGATAAAAGTGCTTCTCGTAACGTTTCTCCTGATACACCCATTGGTTTGTAAAAACCGCGGTTAAAAAGGTGTCGGATGGTAATATATAATCGTTCAATCGCAGCCGACGACTCTTGGGCTCTACTGCGGTGTACATTTCTAATTTCGCTCATGTGCAAAGTTTACTAACCTGCAAATGTAGGTTTTTTCGTTTGTATTCTAGTTGCTTGCCTTTTTGTTAAATGGTTAAGCGTGTTGTTTCAATTTCATAATTCCGTTTTCAGATAGCTAATCGACTTACATTTCCGGGACAAATTTATCAGGTTAAAATCGCTGATAAATTCTACGCTTTCGCAGAATCAAAAGTGGTTATACGCTTTCGCGGAAAATCGTTCAGAGAAATTTTTTGTAAGTTTTTGAATGTTATTTATCTGGCGTGTATTAAATAAAATCTAAATAATTGATTTTTAATGTTTTATTTTAGGTAATATTGGAATATTACGTATGTTAAAATTAGGCTATTCTTTTGCCGATTTTTTTTCAAAAAAAATCAACCAAACTATTCTTTAAAAAATCTAGTTTCACAACAATTTCGTCAGAAAATCTGCAATTTTTCGGTCGTTACTCAATCGCGGTAACTTATTTTGACCACCTAATTTCCCTTGACTCTTCATGTACTCCTGAAATCCGTTTTTGGGAACCACCGAAATCTTCAGTACTTGCAATACACTACCCGAAATCAGGTCGTCGTAATAGCTGTTTTGCTTCCGTAATGCTGCATCTATAGCTAATGCAAACGATTCCAAATTTTCCGGTTCTTGTTCAAATTCAATAAACCACTCGTGATAGGGCAAACCCGAATCTGGAGCTACTTGCGGAGCCACGGTGAATTCAGTCACCACAGCTTCCGAATCTGTTAAAGCGGTGCGCAAAGCCTCCTCCACTTCTTTGCCAATGACATGCTCCCCAAATGCCGAGATAAAATGCTTGATGCGACCCGTAACCACCACGCGATATGGCAACAACGATGTAAACCGAATCGTATCGCCAATGTTATACGCCCACAATCCGGCATTAGTCGATAAAATCAAAACGTAATTCACGCCCAGTTCTACCTCACCAATGGTCAGTCGCGGCGGATTTTCTTCAAAAAAGCGATCGGCAGGAATAAACTCGTAAAAAATTCCAGAATTCAACAACAACAGCATGCCTTCCTCTTGCTGCGAATCGGCATAAGCAAAAAAGCCTTCCGATGCTGGGAAAAGCTCTATACTGTTGACTTTCCTCCCAATCAATTGTTCAAATTTCTTACGATACGGCTCGTAATTCACTCCACCGTAAATAAACAAATTGAAGTTTGGAAACAACTCGCCAACTGCTTTACCCGACTTTTCTTGCAAACGCTCAAAGTACATTTGCACCCAACTCGGAATTCCGCTTATGATCGACAAATCTTCTTTCATCGTTTCCTCAACAATCGCATCGACCTTGGTTTCCCAATCGTCTATACAATTGGTTTCCCAAGAAGGAAGTCGGTTTTTCTGTAAGTATTTTGGAACATAATGGGCAACAATACCGGAAAGTCGGCCCAACTGTATGCCGTTCTTCTCTTCTAAAATCGGACTTCCTTGCAGGAAAATCATCTTTCCATCTACAACTTTAGTGTCGCCTGTTTCGTGGATGTAATGCAAAATAGCGTCGCGCGCGGCTTGAATGTGAAACGGCATCGATTCGTTGGTTATCGGAATGTACTTTGCGCCCGATGTTGTTCCGGAGGTTTTGGCAAAGTACCGCGGTTTTCCGGGCCAAAGTACGTTGGGTGTTCCGGCAACAACTCGATCAACGTAAGGCTTTAATGCTTCGTAATCTCGGATGGGAACGCGAGCAACAAAATCGGCATGTGAACGGATTTCCGAAAAACCATGATCTGTCCCAAACTGCGTATTTGCAGCGCGCCGAATCAGTTTTTCAAAAGTGCGTTGTTGTGTAACGATAGGCTGCGAAGCCCATTTCTTAGTTTTTGCAACCGCTAGTGCTGCAACGTATTTTGATAAAAAAGCTTTAACCGACATAAGGCGCAAGTTACTCGAAGTCATTTAAACTTTTTTGAATGTACCGAAAAATAGCGTCTTTTACTTCAAATCTGTGGCTTTCACGGACTGCTTAGCAACGCTTCCAAGTAAAAAGCAATTGAAGATATTTCAATCCGAAACCGCCGATTTTGGCACAGAAGTCCAATCAAAAATCGATTTTTTTAGTATCGGTATACAATTGTAAAAGGTTTAAACCTGAGTTCGATTTAAAAATTGCGGTCAGAAAGCAGTTAAATGGTTGTTTACAAGACAGATTTTTGTTGGGATACTGTAGTATCGTAAAAAAATCTAACGAAGTAAACGGCCGTTTATCTGTTTAGCGTAGAAGTTGTTCTTTTACATTGCTATTCGATTTCACAATTTGTTGATTTAAAGCGATCTGACAAAGATTTTTAATCGAACTCAGGTTTTAAGAATACGAACAGCAATTTTATCTTACTTTTGTAGCGATAAATAATTTGAATTATGATTGCTTCAATGATATTTTTAGGCAGCTTTGGACCAACCGAATGGGTTTTAATTTTAGTGGTTGTTTTGCTGCTTTTCGGAGGAAGAAAAATTCCGGAATTAATGAAAGGTTTAGGTAGCGGAATTAAAGAATTTAAAAACGCTGCTAAAGACGATGCGCCGCCTTCAAAGCCCGTTTCGAGCGACCCAATTCAGCCTTCTTCGCCATTAAACGACGAACCCAAGGTTCACAAAGAATAAACAAAAACCGCCTTCGAGGCGGTTTTTTTGTAGCTGTTATTTAACGTGAGTTCGATATAAAAATCGAAGTTAGAAATCATTTAAATAGTTGATTACAAGGCGTATTTTCTTCAGGATACCGAGGTATCTCAAAAAAATACAACGAAGGAAGCGACTGTTTAAATGGTTAGCTTTTAAAATTGTGAGTGAAAATTTTTCTTCTTCCGGATACAACTCTTACTTCATGCGATCTAACAAGGATTTTTATGTCGAACTCACGTTATTTAAGTAATGCCAGCTGTATTCGTCCGGTTTGCAACGCTACCGACAATACCCGAACTCGAACGTGTTGATGCAATTTCACAACCGATGAAACATCGCTAACAAATCCTTGTCCGAGGTTTGAAATATGAATCAAACCGCTTTGTTTGATACCTATATTCACAAAACAACCAAAGGCGGTAATGTTGTTGATGATACCCGGCAATTCCATACCTTCCCGCAAATCGTCAATTGTTTTAATAGTAGAATCGAATTCTAGAACCTGAGCTGTCTTCCGCGGATCGCGAGCGGGCTTTTCCAATTCCTTCAAAATATCTTTCAAAACCAAAACACCCACTTTTTCGGTAACGAAATCCGACGGCGCAATTTTGGCAATCTCTATTTTGTTGCCAATTAATTCGCCCACGGTTATACCTAGAACTTTCGCCATTTTTTCAACCACAGCATACGCTTCCGGATGCACCGCCGAATTATCGAGCAAATTACTTCCGTTGGTAATGCGCAAAAATGCAGCAGCTTGTTCAAAAGTTTTCTGACCCAAAC
Source organism: Pseudanabaena sp. UWO311 (assembly GCA_943371725.1). GTDB lineage: Bacteria > Bacteroidota > Bacteroidia > Flavobacteriales > Flavobacteriaceae > Flavobacterium. The sequence continues at coordinate 21,138 of CALRVY020000019.1, forward strand.
CCGGAACCTCAAGCAGCTGTTTTCTGTTGGTAAATCCGCCGATAGCTTCCCGAAATTTCACTATTTCTTCGGCAAGCTTCTCCCCTATTCCACTTACATATTTTAAGATCGACTTTCCAGCCGTATTCAAATCAACGCCAACCGCATTAACAGCCAACATCACGGTTTTATCGAGTTCTTCTTTCAATAAATTTTGGTCAACATCGTGTTGGTACTGCCCCACTCCTATCGCCTTAGGTTCTATCTTAACCAATTCGGCAAGCGGGTCGGCTAATCGTCGACCAATAGAAACCGCACCACGAACGGTAACGTCGTAATTCGGAAACTCTTCTCGCGCCATTTTCGATGCCGAGTACACCGATGCTCCTGCTTCCGAAACCACAAAAACTTGAACATCGGAATGAAAGGGTACTTTTTTAATGAAGCGTTCCGTTTCGCGCGAAGCTGTTCCGTCGCCAATTGCAATGGCTTCAATTTTGTGCGATTGTACCAAACTGCCGATTTTTTTTATTGCCATCGTTTCGGCCGATCCACCGTCGTGCGGATAAATCGTTTCGTTGTGCATTAAAGTGCCGTATTCATTCAAACACACTATTTTACATCCGCTTTTAAATCCCGGATCAATACCCATTATGCGCTTGGCTCCCAAAGGCGGTGCCAACAACAACTGCTTTAAATTAGCGGCAAACACAACGATCGAAGCGCGATCCGATTTTTCTTTAACCTCTTGTAAAACATCGTTTAAAATGCTTGGTTTTATGAGTCTCTTTAAACTGTCGGAAACCGCTGTTTGTAAATACGAATCGGGTTGTTTCCGAAAACCGGCGTTGCGAATGATTAGTTGTTCCAAATAATCATCGTCGACCTCATACCGGAGTTTCAACACGTTTTCGTTTTCAGCTCGTTGGATGGCTAAAAACCGATGCGGCGGTACGCGCGATAACGATTCTTGCTTATCGATGTACTGCGCGTACTTTGCTTTCTGCTCTTCGGTACAACTCGGATGCACTTTTGTTTGCATCAGCGTTTGTTTGCGCATGGTATTTCGCACCGACGTTCGCACTGCTGGTATTTCGCTCAACTGCTCAGCAACGATATCGAGCGCTCCTTGCAAAGCCAAATCTTCGTTTACAATAGTCGCGTTTAAAAACTGCGCTGCGTACACTTCTAAATCAACCGACTTTTGCTGAAAAATCGCATCCGCCAATCCTTGCAATCCTGCGGCACGTGCCTTGGCTGCGCGCGTTTGCTGCTTTTGTTTGTAAGGCAAATACAAATCTTCCAAAACCACCAAACTATCGGCGTTTTGTATCGCTTCACGTAATTTCAGATCGGTAATTCCTTGCTTATCTAATGCCTGAAAAACCGTTTTCTTGCGTTTCTCGAGTTCGCGAAACTGTTTGGCAAAATTGGAAATGGCATCAATTGCAACCTCATCGGCATTCTGAGTGGCATCTTTTCGATACCGCGCTATAAAAGGCAAGGTTGCACCTTGGTTCAATAAGTCTAAAACAGCTGTAACAACGGGCGAAGAAATTCCCGCTTTCTCAACAACAAAAGCAATTTCTGTCATAATTATGAGCAAGCAATTTTAGCAACTCGATTTGCATGACGCCCGCCTTCAAACTCGGTGTTCAAGAACACATCTACCATTTCTACAGCTTGCTGCACGCTGGTAAATCGAGCGGGTATGCTAATAACATTTGCATCGTTATGTAAACGAGCTAGTTGCGCAATTTCTTTGGTCCAACAAAGTGCAGCGCGAATTTTCGCATGCTTATTTACGGTCATTGCAATGCCATTTCCAGAACCGCAAATTACAATTCCGAACTGTGCTGTACCGCTTTCTACGTCTGCCGCCACTGGATGCCCGAAATCCGGATAATCTACGCTGGCGGTGGTGTCGGTACCGTGGTTTAAAACCTGGTGTCCGAGTTGTTCTAAATGGGCAACTATCGCCTTTTTATAGTCGGGTCCGGCGTGGTCGTTTCCTATCGAAATAATCATAATACTGGTATTGTGTTGCACAAAGGTACGTTTCGCAGCTCGAAAATGAGTCGATTTCTTCAAAAACCTAAGTCGTTGAAAATCTGACTACTTAAATTCATTTATTGCGACATCAAGCTTGATATTCAACGAATTGTTGATAAAATATGTTAAAGTCTTAAAAATAAGACAAGAAGCATTGTGGTTTTTTTGTTGATAAATCAACATAACTTCTAACAGATTTTTTTGTGTGGAAACAGATTTTTTTACAAGACAAAATTTACGCGAGATAATCAAATAAAGTTTGCCTTATTTTTTGAAAAGTTATCGACTAGTTTTCACGATTTCTTAACAAAAGTTCGGCTGTGAAAAAGCTGACGAAAACTAGTTTCGGTGGTTTTTATACAATTGTCAATAAGGTTTGTAAAAAGCTCAAAATGAAACCACTGCAAAGTTAAGATAGTGTTAATAAATCGTTACAACTAAGTAAAAACTAAGAATCAACTAAATGGTAAAATACTTTTTGTACAAATGAACACCCTATACAACAACATATATATATTTCATTAATTTAAAATTATTTGTTGTTATTAATTGTTTGTTCACATGTTTACTTTTTGGTTCAATTTCAAAGCTGCAGAAATGCTTTTGTAAACCTATACAGATTTCGCTGTACCTTCGTAACAACGATTACACTATGACAAAGATTCCAAAAAAGCACGGAAAGAAGGTGAAAACCTATTCGGAGAAAATTCTAAAAATTCTCTCTAAATATCCGAACAGAGCTTTTAACTATAAACAAATTGCCGCTGTTCTTGAACTCGACGACACCAAAAGCCGAAACGAAATCATCAAAGATTTAAAAATTCTGGCCGCTCAAAAAGTGATCATCGAATCGGAACCTGGAAAATACCTCGTAAAAGCCGTATCGCCGGATTACTACGAAGGAACTATCGATATGACCACGCGGAAAACCGCCTACTTCATCTGCGAAGATTTTGAAGACGATGTTTTTATTCCAACAAACAACCTCAACCATGCGCTCGATAAAGACAAAGTGCGCGTTTATGTGTACAACCGCCGCCGCGGAAAGAAACCGGAAGGCGAAGTCATCGAGATTATCGAACGCAATAAAACCGAATTTGTTGGCGTAATTGATATCCAAAAAAACTTTGCATTTGTAAGTACCGCAAATCCGAAAATGTACACCGATATTTTTATCCCAAAAGATAAAACTGGTGGTGCCAAACAGGGTGATGTTGTACTGGTTAAAATTGAAGATTGGCCAGCCAAAGCCGATTCGCCCTTCGGAGCCGTGATCAAAGTTCTTGGAGCACCTGGCGAACACCAAACGGAAATTCATGCAATACTTGCCGAGTACGGTTTACCCGCCGATTTTCCCGCGGAAGTACAAGCTTTTGCCGACGGTATCGACACCCAGATTACAGCTGTCGATATTGCTGCTCGGCGCGATATGCGAAAGGTACTCACGTTTACGATAGATCCGAAAGATGCAAAAGATTTCGACGACGCCTTGTCGTTTCAGTTTCTTGAAAACGGAAACTTCGAAATTGGTGTGCATATTGCCGATGTCTCGCATTATTTAGAAGAAGGAACCATACTCGATCAAGAGGCGTTTAATCGAGCAACTTCAGTTTATCTCGTTGATCGTGTCGTACCTATGCTTCCCGAAGTACTTTCTAATTACGCGTGTTCGTTGCGTCCGAATGAAGAAAAACTAACGTTCTCTGCTATCTTTGAAATCAATTCCAAGGCGCAAATTGTAAACCAATGGTTTGGCCGAACGGTCATTTATTCTGATTTCCGATTTGCGTATGAAGAAGCGCAACACATCATCGAAACAGCCGAACATACGATTCCCGCAGCAACATCGCTAACGGGAACCGATCGCGAAGTTCCGGAACCCATCGTAAAATCAGTACTAAAACTCGACGAACTCGCAAAAATTCTACGAAAGCAACGCATGCAAAACGGCGCCATTTCGTTTGATAAAGTAGAAGTAAAATTTCACCTCAACGAAACCAACGATCCGGAAGGCGTGTACTTTAAAATCGCTAAAGATGCCAACCATTTGATTGAAGAATTTATGCTTTTGGCCAATCGTAAAGTAGCCGAATTCATCGGTAAGCAAAAGAAAACTTTTGTATATCGTATCCACGACGAACCCAATGAAGATAAACTGATTAACTTCCAAACCGTTATTGCAAAATTTGGTTACAAAATCAACTTCCGTTCCAAACAAGATATTGCCAAATCTTTGAATTCGATTTTAGAAGATGCTCAAGGAAAAAAAGAACAAAATTTAGTGGATACCTTGGCCATTCGAAGCATGAGTAAAGCCAAATATTCAACACAAAACATTGGTCATTACGGCTTGGCATTCGATTATTACTCGCATTTTACTTCGCCAATTCGCCGTTATCCAGATGTAATGGTACACCGTTTGTTGCAATTTTACTTGTTAGGCGGCGCCTCAGCGAATGCCGAGTTTTACGAAGAGCAATGCAAACACGCTTCTGATATGGAAGTTTTGGCCACTAATGCCGAACGCGACAGCATCAAATACATGCAGGTTCGCTACATGCAAGATCACAAAGACGAAGAATTTCTCGGCGTGGTTTCCGGCGTAACCGAATGGGGTATTTACGTAGAAATTGTTTCCAACAAATGCGAAGGTTTATGCCGAATTCGTGAAATTAAAGACGACTATTATACCTTCGACGAAAAGCAGTACGCCTTGGTTGGTGCTGTCTCTAAAAATATCATACAATTAGGCGACGAAGTTTTCGTTAAAGTAAAAAATGCCGATTTAGTCAAAAAGCAACTCGATTTTCATTACTTAAGAAAAAATGAATAAAATCTTTCAAATTGTAACTGTATTATTCATTTCGTTTTCAGTTTCAGCTCAAAAAACGATAACAAAACCGTTAACTGATTTTTCAGAAGTTGAAGTTTATGATCGAATTACAGTAGTTTTAATTCCGTCCGAAGAAACTAAAGCAGAAATTTCGGGAGCGTATTTTAACGATGTCGAGCTCATTCAAAGAAATTCGGTTTTGAAAATTCGAATGCCTTTGAAGAAATTACTAGACGGCGAATTCACAAAAGTGATTGTGTATTATAAAAACATAAATCGTGTGGTAGCCAATGAAGGGAGTTTTGTGAGTAATACCGATGTTTTGAAAAATAATCAATTATCTTTTGATGCGAAAGAAGGTGCTCAGTTACGATTGAATATTGAAACTGATTTTGCAAAATCGCGAGCTACAACCGGCGGAATTATTGTATTGGCAGGAAAGGCTGCGGTTCAAGAAATTAGCATCGGAACAGGCGGGAGGTTTGAAGGTAAAGATTTACAAACCGAAGAAACAACTGTTACAATAACTACCGGCGGAAATGCACAGGTAAGAGCCAGCGAAACCGTTAATGCTAAGGTGCGCGCTGGTGGAACCATTGAAGTGTACGGAAACCCTAAAAATTTGAATGAAACACGTGTTATTGGCGGTACAATCGTTCGTAAACAATAACAACATACTTGAAAGTTAGTTTACTTTCTTTACCTTAGCGTTTCGCAAACGCAAAACAAACAGATGCTGCACGACATTTTAATGGCAATTCCACTCGGATTTTTGCTGTGTTTCATGATTGGTCCGGTTTTTTTTATACTACTGGAAACCGCCGCAACTAAAGGATTACGAGCCGCTTTGGTATTCGATTTAGGTGTGGTTACAGCCGATTTTGTATTCATTGCCGTAGCGTATTTTAGCTCGTATCGTCTGTTAAATAACCTCCAAGATGAGCCAGCACTTTTTATCTTCGGTGGTTTAATAATGGTAACTTACGGCTTAATTTCGTTCATAAAACTGCGTCGAAATTCAAAAGTTGCCATCGAGCCCGAAACAGTCGAAATTGTAAAAAAAGACTATCTAGCACTTTACGGAAAAGGATTTTTATTGAACTTCATTAACGTCGGAGTACTTGGTTTTTGGTTGCTTATTTTCATTACTTTTGGTCCAGCTTTAGAATTAAAAATGAGTCGTTTGATTGTGTTTTTTGGTTCGGTAATTGCTTCGTATTTACTAATCGATGTAGTTAAAATGCTGGCGGCAAAACGTTTAAAATCTAAAATGACGCCAAAAAATATTTCGCTTATAAAACAGATTACCAGTATTTTATTAATAATTTTCGGAATTTCCATCATGCTGCAAGGCTGGTTTCCAAGCGATCAAAAATTGGTAAAAAAAGCAGTCGAAATCATCGAACCCAACGAATAGTTGTCAAATTTTTTTATTCTTTCTATTATTTCAACTCTTTTACTTTTTGCAATCTCGAAATCTTTCAATCTTTCAATCTTTTAATCTTTTAATCTTTTAATCTTTTAATCTTT
>CALRVY020000020.1:0-27351 GCA_943371725.1 Pseudanabaena sp. UWO311
GAAAAGCAAAATCTGCAGAAATGTCTAAGTTTTTGTAATTGATAGATGTTCCAAAACCTCCGTAGAATGTTGGTTGCGGTGATTTTCCATCTAGCACAACTGCATCTGCACCATCAAAGCGATTGGTTACTTGTCCATCAGCAGTGTAGTATAAAGGCTCACCATTAGCTGGATTAACCCCCGCGTATCTGTTTAAAAAATAGGAGTTGAGTAAACCACCTACAACATTTCGCGTGCTGCCTCCTGCTTGTAGGAAGTCCAATCCTCTAATATCGTTTACAGTACTAGACAAATCAGTGATATTTCCAAAAACTGACCAGCTGAAATCTTTTGCTCTTAAAACTGTGGCATCGACAGTAACTTCCCAACCTTTGTTAGTAAACTTACCTGCATTGATTGTACGACCGTAGCCACCACCTTCTGCTGGAAGATTATCAGGAAAATAAAAGTTTGATCTAGAATTATAAAAATAATCCACAACAAAATTTAATCTTCTCTTCAATACACTAAGCTCCAATCCTATGTTTCTCGACATGTTTACCGCCCAGCCAAGCTCTGGAGAAGAATAATTAAGGGAGGGTGCTGCACCTGGAATATTATTGTAAGAAGGGAAAACCACGTTTGTTGTAGGATAAACTTGACCAATACCAGCAGTTAAACCACTTTCTCCATATGAAGCTCTAACACGTAAATTATCAATATATTTTGAGTTTTTCAAGAATTTTTCATTGCTTACGGTCCAACCCACAGAAACCGCTGGGAAATTACCGTATCTTGTGTTAACACCAAAAGCACTGTTACCATCACGACGTATTGCAGCGGTTAACGAATAACGGTCATCATACGTATAGATAGCACTCACACCTCCACCAGTAATTATAAAGTCAGATCTATCAGTTGTAGCTTCTACTGGCGTTGAGCCTACAGATTGTACCCTTAAAAAATCGTTCGGATAACCTGTGCTTCCAAGTGCATAACTATATGTATTGCCTTGATTTAGCTCAGAGAACAATGTCAACTGTACATTGTGTTTTTCAGCAAAAGTTTTGTTGTAAGAAAGTGTATTTACCCATGTAAATTCAAAATCATCTGCTCCACTATCATCTTTGCTACCAGTAGCTACACCGAAAGCTGAAGCAATGTTTGATCCCGGCGACACAAACGTTTCAGCTGCAGTTCGGTTATAAATACCAGACCATTCAGATCTAAAATCTAAACCTTTTATAAAAAGATCTTTGATACCCGCATAAATACCCCCAAATGTTCTAAACTGACGCGTAGTGATAAAATAGTTGTCGTAGATGTCAAAGTAGCTGAAGTTGTTTGGAAGACCCGCCGAGTTGTATTGTGGCTGACCAAGTCCATCGAGAATTAACGATCCATCTGGATTCGTTTGAAATACCGGAATAATTGGCACAGACCCATACGCGGTAAAAATTGGAGATAATACGTTAAAAGACTCACGAGGACGGTCATCGTTTTGATATGACATGTTAATGTTAGCCCCCATGTAAATCCCGTGCTTTAACTGCTGCTCCACTTTAATACGACCAGCAATACGCTCTTGACCATTCCAAGGACGCACTAAACCGTCGTTACTGTCAGCTACGAAAGATGCCAAGAAGTTGGTGTTATCATCAGCGCTGGTAACTTGAAATTGGGTTGATCTTATTTGTCCTTGTCTGAAAATTTCTTCTTCCCAGCTTGTTCCGTTACGAGTTAACTCTGCAATTTGAGCTGGTGTTCTAACAGGTATAGAAGTTATTCCAGCTGCACGATATTTCTCCCCTAAAGCAAGATATTGCGCTGCATTCATGACTGCAAAATTATCATCGACTCTTTCACTTACTCCATAAGATGTGTTAATCGAGAAGTTAGTTCTGCCTTGTTTAGCTTTCTTAGTTGTAATAACTATAACACCCGCACCCCCGCGAGCACCATATAATGCAGCAGCAGCAGCATCTTTTAAAACAGCTTGAGTTTCAATGTCCGCTGGATTAATAGCTGTCATTTCTGTTGCAGACATATACATACCATCAACTACATAAAGTGGATTAGCACTACCGTCTGGTCCGTTTGCACCACGAATAACAACACGTGCTGCTTGCCCTGGACGACCAGACGCCGCAACTACCTGCACCCCCGCAACTTTACCTTGCAATGCATTATCGATTGTAGTTGTACTCGCAAACTTCTCAAGCTCTTTACCACTAACAACAGCAACTGCTGAAGTGATTTTGTTTTTACTTGTATTTACGAAACCAACGTCGATAATTACATTTTCTAAGCTTTCAGCCGATTCAGCTAAAGCTACGTTTATAGTGGAAGAACTACCAACCTTTATCGATTGCGTAGCATACCCCAAAAATGTAAATACTAATGTTTGACCTTCGGCAACTTTGATCGAATATTTACCATCAAAATCTGTTGCAGTGCCAACATTCGTACCTTTTACGGTAACGTTTACACCAGGAAGTGGCAATGAGCCATCCTTAACAACACCGCTAACAGTCTTATCCTGAGCGAACCCAAGAGTAAAGAATGCTATTGACATAGCTGTCAGTAACCATTTAAATTTGAATCTCATATTTAATTAATTTGAATTAGTTATTCCGCAAACTTCATAATAATTTCTTAATTACACAACATAAAGCCTTTTATTGCGAAAAATTAACTTAATTCCACTTTCAAGTTCATAGTTTTGAATAACTATGTTAAGAAGAGAAATAAATTAAATTTCGGTTGCGTAGCGAAATCAAATTTAACACAAAAATATTTACTATCAACAACTTATGCTTAAAAGACAGTTCCAAAACAACCTACTTGAAGCAGGTGTAGATGAAGCTGGAAGAGGTTGTTTAGCCGGTCCGGTAACAGCAGCAGCAGTAATACTTCCACCCGATTTTTACAGCGAATTATTAAACGATTCCAAAAAATTATCCGTTTCAAGTCGAAATATTCTTCGTGAAGTCATCGAAAAAGAAGCGATTTCTTATGCAATTGCTTTCGCAGACGAGCGCGAAATCGAATCAATAAATATTTTAAATGCTTCTATATTAGCTATGCATCGAGCTATTACTCAATTGACAATTAAACCTGAATTTCTTTCGATCGATGGCAACAGATTTAAAGCTTATCTTGAACTTCCACACAAAACGATTGTAAAAGGAGACGGTCTTTACATGAATATTGCCGCAGCTTCTGTATTAGCAAAAACCTATCGGGATGAATACATGAATAAGATTGCTCTTGAATTTCCGCAATACGATTGGCATAAAAACATGGGATATCCAACAAAAAAACACAGGCAAGCCATTCGCGATTATGGCATAACTTCGTATCATCGAAAAACATTTCAACTATTACCCGACCCTGAACTTCCGTTTAATTGGTAACAATCTCTGCTTCAAAATACTCTTGAAAAAACTTTAAAAACAGCGCTTTCACTTCATTCATGGAAACATATTCTAATCCCAATTCGTTTTGTAAAGAAGTGACGCCCTTCCCTCTGATGCCGCATGGAATGATATGATCGAAATAACCTACATCAACATTCACGTTCAGGGCAAATCCGTGCATAGTTACCCATCGCGACGCACGAACGCCCATGGCGCAAATTTTTCGCGCAAATTTTGTTTCAGAATCTAACCAAACTCCCGTTTCGCCTAGCGAACGTTGTCCTTTTAAACCGTAATGCCCAATGACCGAAATAATAGCGTCTTCTAACAAACGTAAGTACTTGTGAATGTCTGTAAAGAAATTTTCCAGATCTAAAATCGGATAACCAACAAGCTGCCCGGGACCATGATACGTAATATCACCCCCACGATTGATCTTGTAAAACGCGGCTCCAATTCGCGCCAACTGCTCTTCCGACAAAAGCAAATGCGCTAAATCGCCGCTTTTGCCTAAGGTATAAACGTGTGGATGTTCGACAAAAAGCAACTGATTTGAGGTGGGTTGATAAATTCCCGAACGATTCGCTAATTTTTGAGATACTATTTGTTGGAAAATTTGCTCCTGCAAATCCCACGTTTCCTTGTAATCTTTCGAACCTAAATCGGTTAATAAAACTTCTTTGTTTTGGAGTACTTGCATGCTGCAAAGGTACGAATCCCAATTCATTCCATTTTTAATGATATAGCTTTTGAAAAAATAGCTATTTTTTCGCCGAAATTTAACAGTTGTAATATTGCAATATTACCCAATTCAAAAAACTGATTTAAAATATTTTACAATACTTAAACACCTCAATAAAAAAATAACTCCCCAACTATTTTTATAGCACGCTCGTCGGCAACGATTGCCGCGGCCGTGATGGCAGTGAAAATAAAGCCGAAACAGCGCTGTATGAGGGCGTTTTGAAAGCAGCGACCAACGGAAGCTGTCTTGAGAAACTGCCCGAACCAGCGCGGTAAGGCGGTATTGTAACGAACAGCGCGAAATGCCGCCCAAATAAAAAAATCAAAACGCATTGTAGCTAAAAAATCTACACCGTAATTTATCCTCTTTTTGCATTTTGCAGCCGCGCCGTTAAAAACTATCTTTGCAAAAAATTATTCCATGCTTTCAGAACAGGAAATACTTCGTAGAGAAGCACTGCAAGAACTTAAAAAATTAAACATAGATCCGTTTCCGGCAGCAGCGTTTGAAACCAGCGCTTACGCGGAAGAAATACTCAATAATTACGACGCCCTTGAGGGGAGAGAAGTAATTATTGCCGGGCGTTTGATGGGAAAACGCATCATGGGAAAAGCGTCTTTTGCCGAGCTTAAAGATGCCACAGGACGCATCCAAGTTTATATTTCGCGCGACGACATTTCGACCGACGAAGCTGCAACCGCATACAATGTAGTATTCAAACGCTTGCTCGATTTAGGCGATTTTATTGGAATTAAAGGAACCGTTTTTAAAACGCAAGTGGGTGAGATTTCGGTGCATGCCACTGAATTAACCGTACTTTCTAAAGCGCTTCGCCCGTTGCCGGTGGTTAAAACCGACGCCGATGGAAAGGTGCACGATGCTTTTAGCGATGCCGAATTGCGTTACCGCAGAAGATACGTTGACTTAACGGTAAACGATCATGTAAAAGAAACCTTTATTAAGCGCACGAAATTATTTAATGCGATGCGTAGTTTCTTCAATGAAAAAGGATATTTGGAAGTAGAAACACCGATTTTACAACCCATCCCGGGAGGAGCGGCTGCACGTCCGTTTATTACACACCACAACGCCCTCGATGTACCTTTGTATATGCGTATTGCCAATGAATTGTATCTAAAGAGACTCATTGTTGGCGGCTTTGACGGTGTTTACGAATTTTCGAAGAATTTCCGCAACGAAGGAATGGACCGAACGCACAATCCGGAGTTTACGGCTATGGAAATTTACGTTGCTTACAAAGACTACAACTGGATGATGTCGTTTACCGAAAAATTACTCGAGCACTGTGCTATAGCTGTTAACGGAACGACCAAAACCACTTTTAACGGAATGGACGTTGATTTCAAAGCGCCGTATCCGCGAATTAGCATGCGCGATGCCATTTTGAAGTTTACCCAATTTGATATTTCTGGAAAATCGGAATCCGAATTATTCGAAGCTTGTAAAACCATGGGGATTGATGTTGATAGCACCATGGGTAAAGGAAAATTGATTGACGAAATTTTTGGCGCTTTTTGCGAAGGGAATTTTATTCAACCTACTTTTATTACGGATTATCCGATTGAGATGTCGCCGCTGTGCAAGAAACACCGGGAAAATCCGGAGTTGACTGAGCGCTTTGAGTTGATGGTTTGCGGAAAAGAAATTGCCAATGCTTATTCGGAATTAAACGACCCGATTGATCAACGCGAACGATTTGAAGAGCAATTGCGTTTAGCGGAAAAAGGCGATGTTGAAGCTACGCAATTTATCGATGAAGATTTTCTACGTGCCTTGGAGTACGGCATGCCTCCAACTTCTGGTTTAGGAATTGGAATGGATCGACTAATCATGTTTTTAACGGATAACACCTCCATTCAAGAAGTGCTTTTCTTTCCGCAAATGCGACCAGAAAAACAGAAGAAGGTTGTTGAATTGCAGCCAGAAGAGCAGAGACTGATTGATTTATTAAATCAAGCGGGCGGGAGATTGCTTATTGCTGACCTAAAAAGTCAGGCTGATTTATCGGGTAAGAAGTGGGACCAGTACACCAAAAACTTATCAAAGCTTGGATTAATTGGCGTTTTGACGGAAGACGACCAAAAATTCTTTGAAATAAAAGCGGAACATTAAACCTTTTTAATTCCCGATCGTCATAGAGTTATAACAAAATTTAAAGTACATGAAAAAACTAATGATGATTGCGATTCTGCTAGTTACAACTTTAGGATTCGCACAAGGAAAAGAATTAAAAGAACGCAAACCGAAATTAACACCGGAGCAACGCACCGAACTTCGAGTTAAGGAGTTGACGCTAGAATTGGATCTTACAACAGCACAACAAGCTCAAATTAAGCAAGTTGTTTTAGAAGCTGAAAAGAAGCGCGATGCCGCAAGGGAAGCCATGATTGCCCGACGTAAAGACGGAACAAAACCAAGTGATCAGGAGCGTTTTGATATGAAAAATAAAGTTCTTGACGAAAAAATTGCACTACGCGACCAAATGAAAAAAATCCTCAAACCAGAGCAGTTTACGAAGTGGGAAGCTTCTCGAGAAAAAAGAGCTGCTCAAATGGAAAAAAAGATTGCAGATAAACGCGGAGGAAAAAATAAACAATCTACTACAAATGATTAGCAAGATTAACCGAGTTTAAAATAATTTCTTTAGATTTGAAATTATTTAATTTAACCATGTTATGAAAAAATTAATCGTTTTTAGTTTTCTGTTTGCTTCTTTAGCCACTTTTGCTCAAAGAGCTCCACAAACAGAAATGTCGCTTAAGGGTGCTACTGCAACCGCTAAAAGCAATGTCGATCTAAAAAAAGTGGAAAATAATGTGACTGAACTCGCAAGTGTTATAGAATTAACTGAGCAACAAAAAGAATCGTTCAGAGAGCTTTTTACGACAAAATATCGCATGCTAAATGATGCTACAGGCGCAAGCGAAGAGCGTAAAACCATCATTTATCAATCTATTGCTAGAAAAATAGAAGCATCAATTCCAGCAGACCAATTTGAAAAATTAAAAGCGAATAAAGAAGTTTTTCACAATATAACTCACTAGAAAAAGGCGGTAAATCGACCGCCTTTTTTGTTTCATCTAGCTACTGATCGAGCTTTTCAATTACATCGCTTTCGCTACTTTTTTCGCGGCGGCAATCGTGAAATCTAAATCATCGTAAGTTAAAGCGTCGGTTAAAAACCAACTTTCGTAAGCCGAAGGTGCAATATAAACGCCTTCGTTAAGCATACCGTGAAAGAACTTTTTGAACCACTCGTTATCGCCGAGCTTTGAGGAGGCAAAATCAACAACATTCTCTTTCGCAAAGTGAATAGAAATCATTGATCCGACTCGATTAATCGTAAATGGAATTGCCGTTTCCAAAAATGCCTCACGTAAGCCGTTTTCCAAATACGCACACTTTTCATCTAGCCTTTTAAACAATTCTTCATCAGAATTTATTGCCCGCAACATCGTAAGTCCGGCAACCATAGCCAACGGATTACCCGATAAAGTTCCGGCTTGATAAACCGGCCCAACCGGCGCTAAAAAATCCATGATTTCCTGACGAGCTGCAAAAGCACCCACGGGCAAACCGCCGCCAATTACTTTTCCGAAACAACACACATCGGCTGTTATTCCATATAGTTCTTGAACACCTCCTTTTGCCAATCGAAAGCCGGTCATTACCTCATCGAAAATCAGCAACGTACCGTTTGCCGTGCAAATGTCGCGTAGAAACTGCAAAAATCCGGGTAACGGCGGCACGCAGCCCATGTTGCCAGCTACAGGCTCTACAATTAAAGCAGCAATTTCATTCGGATTGGCCGCAAACAATTCGCGAACGCTCGCCTCGTCGTTGTAAGAAGCCAATAACGTGTCTTGAGCTGTTCCAGGGGTTACACCCGGACTATTTGGCATGCCAAATGTACTAGCACCACTACCGGCTTGAATCAAAAACGAATCGGAATGACCGTGATAACAGCCCGCAAATTTTATAATCTTATTTCTCGAAGTAAAACCGCGCGCCAAACGAATTGCGCTCATACAAGCCTCAGTTCCCGAATTTACGAACCGAATTTTATCGATTCCCGGAACCATTTCAATGGCTAGTTTCGCGATTTCAGTTTCAATTTCAGTTGGCATACCGAACGAAGTACCTGATTTTGCTTTTTCGATAACGGCTTCTACTACGGGCTCGTAGGCATGACCCAAAATCATCGGACCCCAAGAATTAATGTAATCTATTAATCGGTTGCCATCTTCATCATACAAATACGCTCCTTTTGCTGATTTCACAAAAATCGGATGTCCGCCAACCGCTTTAAATGCACGTACCGGAGAGTTGACACCTCCGAGAATATACTGTTGCGCTTCAATAAATAAAGCACTACTCCTTTTGTATTCCATTATTTGATTTTAATTTTTTGTCCGACAGCAATTGCATTGTCTGCCAAATTATTTTTTGATTTTAATTCTTCAACACTCAACCCGAACCGCTTTGAAATCGAATACAACGTATCGCCTTTTTGCACTTCGTAATAATCGTTATCGCTAAATGCAATCGATTCGTTTGACTTTTGTTTTGGGATATAATTTTTCCCTAAGACAGCTGCATCGTATTGCGCTAACTCGTAACGTTCTATATACGAAATAAGCTTCTCTGGGTATTTCGGATCGGTGGCGTAACCGGCATTCTTTAGTCCGCGTGCCCACGCTTCATAATCGTTCTTATCCAATTGAAAAAGGGATGCATAACGTTGTCTACCCGTTAAGAAAATCGCGTGATCGCGGTACGATTCATCCGGATTTCCGTACTTTCTAAAACACTCTTGTTCACTATCATCGTCGTGTCGAACACTCTCACCTGTCCAATCCTTGTGGCATTTTATTCCGAAATGATTGTTGGCTTCGGTTGCTAAACGACCTCTACCCGCGCCCGATTCCAAAATGCCTTGTGCTAAAATAATGCTCGCCGGAATGCCATACGTACGCATATTTGACATCGCAATATCTTTAAAATCGTTCACGTACGACTGCACAACCTCCGTATAAACCACTGTGTTAGATGTAGAAACAATGGTTTCTGTTTTCTTCGGACTGTTAGGTTTGGTAGTTTGCGACTGGTTCGAACTGCTTTGCGCAACCGGTTTTGTTTTTGCGGTCTTAATTCGTGGTTCAGTTCTGGAAGTCCGAACTACATTTTGTTTCGATTTGCAACTAGTTGCTAAAAATAAAACAACCACTAAAGCCATTAGATACTTCATAATTCGGTTTGTATTTCTAATTGTCTGTTTGCTTTCAAACGCTCATTCATGCCGGAAATTGCTTGCAATCCGCCGGTGTGAATCGCTAAAATTTTTGTGCCGTCTTTAAAAAATCCGTTTTGTACTAAATCGTGTAAACCGTGCATCATTTTTCCGGTGTAAATCGGATCGAGTAAAAATCCGTTTTCTTTGTAAAAATCGTTGATAAAGTGCACTAATTCGGGCGGACATTTCGCGTAACCGCCGCAATGATACTGCTCAAAAAGCTGGCATCGCTTTGCATTGGCAAAAGTAAAAAAATCGCTGTCAGTTAATGCGCCTTTCAGGGCAGAAAATACGAGTAATTGTTGGTTTGGAAACAAGGCTTGCGACAAACCGGCCGCGGTGATTCCGGTTCCGAGCGATACAGTAATGTAATCGAAGGACGAATCGGATTCTGACAGGATTTCCTTGCAACCCAAAACGCCCAATTCGTTGGCTCCACCTTCGGGTATTAAAAAGTCTGTTTTTGATACGTCGAAAGACAGCAATCTTTTGGAGTAATGCTCACGCGAAACAAAATGTAATTGCATCCCACAACTTTCGGCAAAGCGCAAGGTGGCATTGCGTTGTTGAAGCGCTAGTTCTTCGCCGCGAATTACCCCAACCGACTCAAAACCAGCCGACTGACAAGCATGCGCGCAAGCAGCAATATGATTTGAAAACGCGCCACCAAAAGTTACAATACGTTTTGCACCCAATTTTGAAGCAGCTTCTAAATTGTATTTTAGCTTAAAGTACTTGTTGCCAGAAACAACGGGATGCCACAAATCGAGTCGCTTCATCGAAACCGAAACACGATCGCATCCAGGAAAAAAAACACGCTGATTTTTTATTTCTGTTGGTAAAAAAGCCATCAGTGCAAAGATAAACGCCTAAGCAGGAACAACTGTTTCTATTTTGGTAATTTTTTGGGCGGCATTTCGCGCCTTACACTACTAGTCCGCGCCAAAAACACTGCTTTTGTAGTTGCTAGGCGTGGCTTCTGGCGTCGCCCGCTCGCTGCCACAAAAGCGGGCGTTTTTGGCTGTGGGCTATTCTTTGCACTCGCGGCCGCGGGGGAAAGTGCTCGAAGAAAAACGATTTACCAGACACCCTCACTCCGCACAAGGGATGGCAACGAAAAGCCGTGACACCAAAAAGCGATTGAAGCCCGTTGCAGTGTGGCGACCCAAGAAGCCGCAATAAAACGTGGCTGAAACGCTTTTTGGTGGCGCGCCTTGCAGTGAACAGCCCGACCTGCCGCAACGGTAATTTCCACTACACGACGCGGCAGGGTGTGCACGGAAAATAGAAAAAAGCGAAAAAAGCGAAAAAAGCGAAAAAATGGAAAAAATGGAAAGAATGGAAAGAATGGAAAGAATGGAAAGAATAGAAAAAAGATAGAAAGTTATCTGCTGAAAAGCGAATCTGCGAAAGAAATCGGGAATTTTAGCAGAAAAAAGTTTCTCGACGATCGCATAGAATGTGTTTTTTAGGGTCTTGGCTTCTGCATCTTTGAAAATGCGGTGCCAAAACACGTAAGGCTCGACCAACTATTGCGTACCTTTGAGAATGCTTGAAAAAAGATTCGATGTTGTAGGTTTAACCGACGAACAAGTTATTCGAGCTCGGGAACAATTTGGTGAAAACAAACTACAGTACAAAAAAGAAAACACTTTTGTTGATACGCTAAAGCGAATAGCCAAAGATCCCATGGTGATCTTACTCCTTGTAGCCGCAGCTATTTATTTCATCAGCGGTAAAATTGGCGATGGCATTTTTCTGACGGCAGCCGTTGTATTTCAAACTTCTATCTCCCTTTATCAATTCTCTAGAAGTAAAAATGCACTGGAAAAACTCAAAGACATTTCCCAACCGCATTGCAAAGTAATTCGCAACGGCAAAATTGTGACGCTCAAAAGCGAAGAACTTGTTATTGGCGACAGCCTTATGGTTGAAGAAGGAACTTCGATTACCGCCGACGGTTACATTGTGCACTCAAACGATTTTTCGGTTAACGAATCGATTCTCACCGGCGAATCGTTTGCGGTTTTTAAAGATAAAACCACAGACAACAAGTTTATTTACGCAGGTACTAACGTAGCCAGTGGCTTGGCTATTGCAACGCTTACCGCTATTGGGAACGAAACCAAATTGGGAAAAATTGGTGCGAGCCTTGAAAGCATTGTTGAAGAAAAAACACCGCTTGAAGTACAAATTGCCAACTTTGTTAAGAAAATGGCCGTTACAGGCGCCGTGGTTTTTGTAATTGTTTGGGCGATTAACTTTTGGCACTCGCAAAATTTACTAAACAGCCTGCTGCAATCGCTTACTTTGGCGATGAGTATTTTGCCGGAAGAAATTCCGGTGGCTTTTACCACATTTATGGCACTCGGTGCTTGGCGACTTATGAAAATGGGTATTGTAGTCAAACAAATGAAAACCGTGGAAACTTTAGGTAGCGCCACAGTAATTTGTACGGACAAAACCGGAACCCTCACCGAAAACAAAATGAGTTTGGCTAAATTATACGTATTGTCATCAAACCGCATTATCGAAGCTACCACAGCAAAAACAAGGGATGAAAAACAACTCATTGAAACAGCTATGTGGGCAAGTGAACCCATACCCTTTGACCCGATGGAAGTAGCCTTGCACCAAACGTATAGCAAAACTTTTCAAACCGACGAAAGGCCAAACTACAAGTTAGTGCACGAATACGCATTAGCTGGAAAACCACCCATGATGACGCATGTTTTCGAAAATTCGGATGGCACAAGAATAATCGCCGCAAAAGGAGCACCCGAAGCTTTGCTAGACGTTTCAAATGTAACTGCAAACCAAAGAAAACAAATAACCGATGCCTTGCTGCTTTTAGCGAACGACGGATATCGATTATTAGGTGTGGGTATTTCGAACTTCGCCGACTCCCATTATCCCGAAAAACAACAAGAACTGCCGTTCGAATTTCTAGGAATCGTTGCCTTTTACGATCCACCTAAAAAAAATATTCAAAAGGTATTGTCCGACTTTTACACCGCAGGAATTGCCGTTAAAATCATCACCGGCGATAACACCGCAACTACTGTTGCCATTGCCAATCAAATTGGGTTTCAAGGCTCCGACAAAACGATTACAGGCGATGAATTGATGCTACTCAAACCAGCTGCTTTACAAACCTGCGTTCAAGAAACTGCCATTTTCACCCGAATGTTTCCTGAAGCAAAACTGAAAATAATCGAAGCGCTAAAAGCCAACAATCAAATAGTAGCCATGACAGGCGATGGCGTAAACGACGGTCCGGCACTGAAAGCTGCGCACATAGGGATTGCCATGGGTAAAAAAGGAACCGAAATTGCTAAGCAAGCTGCCTCGTTAATTCTCCTCGAAGACGACTTGTCGAAGATGGTCGATGCTATAGCCATGGGACGAAAAATCTACACAAATCTCAAAAAAGCCATTCAATACATAATATCGATACACATTCCCATCATTTTAACAGTTTTTATTCCCCTAGCGTTAGGATGGATATTTCCCAATATTTTTTCGCCTGTTCACATTATATTTTTAGAAATCATTATGGGACCGACTTGTTCGATTATTTACGAAAACGAACCCCTCGAAAAAAACGCAATGGTGCAAAAGCCAAAAGCGCTTACAAATACGTTTTTTAACTGGAAAGAACTGTCAGCCAGTATCGTACAAGGATTAGCAATAACCCTAGCGACACTCGCCATTTACCAGTTTTCCGTGCAAAACGGCTACAATGAAATGCGAACAAGAACCATGACATTTACGGTATTAATTGCTGCAAACATTTTTCTAACATTGATAAACCGCTCGTCTTTTTACTCCGTTCTTACCACATTACGATATAAAAATAACATGGTTTTGTTCATTATTATTACAACGACAACCTTAGTTGCGCTCATGCTTTACGTGCCTGTACTCACGGAGTTTTTCCAATTTGAAACGCTAGATTTCAAAGAGTTATGTATTTGCATAAGCCTTAGTTTTATTGCCGTTTTTTGGTTTGAACTCGTAAAATGGCAAAGGCGGTTTACAGCACAAAATCCAGCAAAAAACAACTTGTTGTAAAAGCAAGATTATCGTGTGTGCTTTTATTGCTTGTTTGATTTTGGACGGTATACTCGAATTTTACGCACATCATAGCGACCACTTTAACCGCCCAAATCGCTAGACGTTTTGACTGAGCTGTTTGAGTAAAAGGTAGTTGAAAGAAGCCAAAAAAGTTAAAGAAGTGAAAAAGCAAAAGAACTGGCCAACCTATTTCAGGAACGTACAACTTACAAAATTCTAGCTTACAGCGGTTAGCGTTTAGCGTTTAGCGGTTAGCGATTAGCGGTTAGCTTTTAGCGTTTAGCGTTTAGCGATTAGCGGTTAGCGGTTAGCGATTAGCGGTTAGCGATTAGCGGTTAGCGGTTAGCCATTAGCGGTTAGCCATTAGCGGTTAGCCATTAGCGGTTAGCGATTAGCGGTTAGCGATTAGCGGTTAGCGATTAGCGGTTAGCGATTAGCGGTTAGCGATTAGCGGTTAGCGATTAGCGGTTAGCGATTAGCGATTAGCTTTTAGCGATTGGCTTGTTGCTTACAGCTAATTGCTTACAGCTAATTGCTTATTGCTCCTTGCTTACAGCTTATTGCTTCTTGCTCATAGCTTCTTATTAGGGCGCGCCGGCAAATCATACGTCGCTGCGCAAAAATTGTTCACGCCGTCACGTGTTCCGCTGTATCTTTTTGGCGATACAGTAGTGGAAATCCCATAGCGCCAAAAAGGATGTCGCTTCACCCGTTCGCGCGAAATACGTTATCCAAAAATCGAACGCTTATTAACAGCTGAACGACTTTGTTTTTTTTCAAACGTAATATTGCAATATTACCTCGCATAAAAAACTGACAATAAATATTTTATAAAAAAATTTTACCGAGAAATTCCGCTCACAAACACCAATTTACGTTGCTTTTTTGACAACGATTGCCGCAGCCGCGATTGCAGCGAATTAGCCGCTGCTGAAAAACGCTGCGCAAGCGCCAAATGCGCACGGCGACCATCGGAAGCCGAGCGCATTTGCATCGCTTGCCTGCGTTTGAAGTAGCGCTAATGCGGAAAGCGCGAAATGCTGCCCAAAAAACAATCAAAACCTTTAAAATCGGCTGGAAAGCGGTTGCAAAAATCCTTACTTTCGCAAATTATTTTTATTTACGGGAGATGAGCAAGAATTTTGCTGTTTACGAAGGACTTAACCTAACCGATATTGCCGAGCAGACGCTGGATTTCTGGAAGTCGGAAGCGGTTTTTGAAAAAAGTGTAACCAATAGAAACGGAGCGCAACCTTATGTGTTTTTCGAAGGTCCGCCGAGCGCCAATGGCCTGCCGGGCATTCACCACGTGATGTCGCGCGCGCTGAAAGATATTTTTTGCCGCTACCAAACCCAAAAAGGCAAGCAAGTAGAGCGTAAAGCCGGCTGGGACACGCACGGATTGCCCGTAGAATTGGGTACGGAAAAAGAATTAGGCATTACGAAAGAAGATATCGGAAAATCGATTTCAATCGAAGAATACAACGAAGCGTGTAAACGCACCGTGATGCGCTACACCGACGTGTGGAATGCGCTTACCGAAAAAATGGGCTATTGGGTAGATATGGAAAACCCATACGTAACCTACGAACCCAAATACATGGAATCGGTTTGGTGGTTGCTCAAACAAATTTACGATAAAGGCCTCATTTACAAAGGCTACACCATACAGCCGTATTCGCCAAAAGCAGGAACCGGACTCAGCTCGCACGAAGTAAACCAACCAGGAAGTTATCGCGATGTTACCGACACAACCGTTGTGGCGCAGTTTAAAGCCTTGCCCGAAACACTGCCGGCCGCCTTTCAAGGATTTGGCGACGTGTATTTCTTAGCATGGACCACCACGCCCTGGACGCTTCCGAGCAATACCGCACTTACCGTTGGGCCGAAAATCAATTATGCATTAGTTGAAACCTACAACCTCTACACCTTCGAGAAAATTGTTGTGGTTTTGGCAGAAAACTTAATTGGAAAACAATTTGGCAAGAATTTTACCGAAACCGACGAAGCCGGAATAGCTACCTACGAAGCAGGTGCTAAAGTAATTCCGTTTCGAATTTTAGCGAAGTTAACAGGCGCCGAATTGGTTGGTGTGCGCTATGAACAATTGTTGCAATATGCGCTTCCTGCGGAAAATCCGGAAAACGCATTCCGTGTTATTTCGGGTGATTTTGTGACCACCGAAGACGGTACCGGAATTGTACATACCGCACCTACGTTTGGTGCCGATGATGCCAAGGCCGCCAAAGAAGCCAAACCCGAAGTACCGCCTATGTTGGTGCACGACGACTTTGGCAATTTAGTGCCCTTGGTAGATTTACAAGGCTGTTTTACCAAGCATGTGGGGCCGTTTGCCGGGAAATATGTTAAAAACGAATATTACGACGATGCCGACCGTCCGGAACGCAGCGTAGATGTTGAAATTGCGATCCTTCTTAAAGAGCAAAATCGCGCGTTTAAGGTTGAAAAATACGTACACAGTTATCCGCACTCGTGGCGAACCGATGAACCTTTGTTGTACTATCCGCTCGATTCGTGGTTTATAAAAATGACCGACGTGAAAGAGCGTATGTTCGACTTAAACGAAACCATTAACTGGAAGCCGAAAGCAACCGGAGAAGGCCGATTTGGTAACTGGCTGAAAAACGCAAACGATTGGAACTTATCGCGCTCGCGTTATTGGGGAATTCCGTTGCCTATTTGGCGCACCGACGACGGCAGCGAAGTAAAAGTAATTGGCAGCGTGGCCGAACTTATATCGGAAGTGCAACGCGCAATAGATGCAGGCGTAATGGCCGCACAACCGTTTGAAGGTTTTGTGCCTAACGATTTCTCGGAAGAGAACTACGCAAAAGTAGATTTACACAAGAACGTTGTCGATCGTATTGTATTGGTTTCGGATTCGGGCAAAGCAATGAAACGCGAAGCCGATTTGATTGACGTTTGGTTTGATTCGGGAGCCATGCCTTATGCACAATGGCATTATCCGTTTGAAAATAAAGAGAAAATTGATGGAAATAAAGCGTTTCCAGCCGATTTCATCGCGGAAGGTGTCGATCAGACTCGCGGTTGGTTTTACACCTTACACGCCATCGGAACTTTGGTTTTCGATTCGGTTGCCTACAAAAATGTGGTTTCGAACGGCTTGGTTTTAGATAAGAATGGTCAGAAAATGTCGAAACGTTTAGGCAATGCGGTCGACCCATTTTTAACGATACAAGAACACGGACCTGATGCTACGCGTTGGTACATGATTTCGAATGCGAATCCGTGGGACAATTTGAAATTTGATTCAGACGGCATTACCGAAGTGCGCCGCAAGTTTTTTGGCACCTTATTTAATACGTATTCGTTTTTTGCTTTGTATGCAAATATCGATGGTTTTGCTTACGCAGAAGAAAACGTACCCTTGGAACAGCGTCCGGAAATTGATCGTTGGATCTTGTCGGAATTGCATACGTTAATCGCTGAGGTTGATGCCGCTTATGCAGATTACGAACCCACGAAAGCTGCGCGTTTGATTTCGGATTTTGTACAAGAAAACTTATCGAATTGGTACGTGCGTTTGTGCCGACGCCGATTCTGGAAAGGCGAATACGCTACCGATAAAATTGCCGCTTACCAAACGTTGTACGATTGTTTGCTAACCGTAACCCAACTGATGGCGCCAATTGCACCGTTTTTTAGCGACGCCTTATACCGCAACTTAACAGCGAATGTGGTAAAATCGAAACAAATTAGTGTGCACTTAACCGACTTTCCGGTGAGCGTTGAAAAGTTTGTTGATAAATCGCTTGAAGCAAAAATGGCGAAGGCGCAGACCATTTCGTCTTTGGTACTTTCGCTGCGTAAGAAAGAGATGATTAAAGTGCGTCAACCCTTGCAAAAGCTGATGATTCCGATCACTGATGCGACACAAAAAGCACAAATTGAAGCGGTTTCAGACCTGATAAAAGCGGAGGTAAATGTAAAGGAAATCTTACTTTTAGAGGATGCGTCCGACATCTTAATCAAGCAAATTAAGCCGAATTTCAAGGCTTTAGGTCCGAAATTTGGCAAGGATATGAATTTGATAGTCAAAGAGATACAAAAATTCGATGCGCAAAAAATTGCACAAATTGAAAAAGAAGGATCGTTGACGCTTGATTTATCAGGAAATTCAATAATTTTAACACTAGATGATGTTGAGATTTTATCTCAGGATATCGAGGGTTGGTTAGTAGCGTCTGATAAAGGAACTACGGTTGCTCTTGATATTACGATCTCCGAAAGTTTGAAACAAGAAGGTATTGCACGCGAATTGGTAAATCGAATTCAAAATCTGCGAAAAGACAGCGGATTCGAAGTTACTGATAAAATTTCGGTACAGCTTTTGTTGCATCCAGAATTGGAAACTGCTGTTGAAGCAAACAAGAGTTATATACAAACTGAAACTTTAAGCAAGTCGATTACTTTTGTTTCGAATTTAAACGGCGGCACTGAAATAGAATTCGACGACATTAAAACACAGATATTAATTTCTAAATAGATAGAAAATGGTAGAAGAAGTAGTAAGATATTCAGATGCAGATCTTGCGGAATTTAAAGAAATTATCTTGAAGAAAATTCAGAAGGCTCAGGCTGATTTAGATTTGATCAAGAGTGCGTACATGAACGACTTAAACAACGGCACAGACGATACATCGCCCACTTTTAAAGCTTTCGAGGAAGGTTCTGAAACCATGTCGAAAGAAGCAAACTCGCAGTTAGCGATTCGCCAGGAAAAGTTTATTCGCGATTTGAAAAACGCATTGTTCCGTGTAGAGAATAAAACCTACGGCGTTTGCAAAGTAACGGGCAAGCTCATTAGCAAAGAACGTTTGAAAATTGTTCCGCACGCTACAATGAGTATCGAAGCAAAAAATATGCAGCGATAAATACAATAGCGCTAATTGATACAACCCAAAAACCGCGGCAAGTGTCGCGGTTTTTTAGTTTAATTATTTATTTTTTGCATATCTTTATAACGCTATAAAAATTAGTTTTTTTTCGTGTCTAACTATTTGATTAATTGATTAAAGAAATGCTCAGTAATGAAGTCTTAGTTGTAACTACTTCTAATATTGCCCCGTTAGAAATAAGTAAATATGTAAAACCAATTTCTGCACACATAGTTGTGGGAACAAATTTCTTTAGTGACTTTCTTGGAGGATTAACAGATGTTTTTGGCGGTAAGTCTGCAACTTATCAGAAGAAATTAGCGGGTCTATATAATGAAGCTATCGTTGTTTTGCAAAATAGAGCTAAAGAAGCTGGTGCTAATTGTATTGTAGGTTTGAGTATTGATGTAGATGAAATATCTGGAAAGGGAAAATCAATGTTCATGATAACGGCAATTGGTACCGCGGTAGTTATTGAAAAACAGAAATCGGCGACAGTTTCAGAAAGTGAAAGAACTTATTCGTCTGAATTTCTTAGTTATGATTTCATACAAACAAAAATAAAAGAAAAGCAGTTTTTAGAAAAAGCCGAAGCTGGGAGTTTAACATTTGATGATGAAACTTGGGATTTTATAATTTCTAATAAAATCGAAAAAATGTTTCCTTACATTATCGCTCATTATTCAGATGTAATTGGAAATAAGAGTACTATGCCTGAGGCTTTTACAAAATTCGATTTAAATTTTCAATCCTTTGTAAATTGCTTAGACGAAGAAAACAGGCACATATTGATATATCAAACAATACAAGCAAACTACAGTCAAAATTTGAAGAATTACTTAGTTTCCGTAATCAAAAAGTTGTCACTATTTAATTTTAAAAATGTTCAAGATTTGCTAAAAAGCGAAGATTTTAAAATTCAGAAAATTGGACTAAGAGTCGCAATTTGCGACAAACCATTTTATAATAGAAGCGATATCGACGAATTTGAGCTACTAAAGATGTTAATAGAGAAGTCCTTTTTACCACGTGGTGAAATATCTGTGAAAAAGCAATTGCTAACTTCAAAAGAAAAAGAAGTTTGGAATTGTGAGTGCGGAAATAAGAACAACGAAATTGACGATTATTGTTCAAGTTGTAATTTAGATATATATGGCTTTTATCAAAGCGAAACCAAACCAAGTAACGCATTGAGGTTAATTGACGAGAAGATAGCAGTTATTTGCACTTTTATAAAATAGTTATCTATGTCGAGTGATGGTAAAAGTTTATTTGAAGAGTGCGATAATTTAAGCTATTCTTGCGAAGGTGGAAAACTTGTTTATGCTATACACTTTAAGAATAACCCGCAACAATATGATAAATTTTTGGTGTGTCTAGATTCAATTGAAGATGCACAAACAGCTATTGATGAATATGTTAAGCTGCCATTAGATGTATTTAATGCAAGAACCACTCTAAATTTTTATGGTTTATTACAGGCAATTTATTTACAACAAGATGCTCTTTTTGGTTTATATAAATGCATACAGCGAAAAGCTGATTTAACTCAAAAGAAATTTTTTGAAATATTTGAAATCAATCTCGATGAACACAGAGAAGCGAGGAATGATATTGCAGGTCATCCAACTAATAGGAACGGAGGAAAAGCGTTTTATTTTTTAGATCGTTTCAACACCTCTAAATACAGTATTAATTACTATGAATACAGCGAAGATCAAACCTCTCAATTCACTATAGATGTTCAGAAAATGATAGATAATCAGAAGCATTTTGCATTTAGAGTAATAAAAGAAGTTAATCTTGAGATTAAGAAAAATGTTGAGCAATACAAAAGTAAATTTAATGATATGCAATTAAAAAGTTTGCTTGATGGATACGATAGAGCTTTAATTCAAATTGAATACGGCAACTCAGATTATCATCGACATAGCCAAGCTGAAGGAGCACTAGAAACTATTCAACAGATTTTACAAAAGATAGAAGATAGTATTAAAGCTAGATATTTTGGAGAGCTAGAGTATAATTCTCGTGAAATCTTAGTGAATTTAGACTTGATTTTACATCGCTTGAAAAACCTTTACAAGGAAGGTAGGTTACTAAATAATGTTGATGGAAAGCTCTTTTTGATTTTATTTCGAAAGCTCTTTGTAGATTTAGAAGTAGTCTTAGAAAATATTGATAATGAATTTCAACTTGATGATGAAAATTGAAATATTTGTCTTGCTACGATGAGTATCGAAGCAAAAAATATGCAGCGATAGTTGAACTGTTTTTAATTAAAAAATTATAAAATCCGTTTCGTAACATGAAGCGGATTTTTTTTGTTTTGAAGTCATTTAAACTTTTTCCAATTGGCTGCAAAATGCTTCTTTTGCCCCATCTTTCGCCTTTTTCTTACTCCGTAGCGCTGCTATGCAGTGCGAAAAACGCGCAAATCTAGGACAAAACACTACATTTTTCGCTTCAATCGAAAAAGCTTAATTGACTTTTTTATGGAAACGGCTTTTTTGCACGATGTTCCCGCGTGAAGGATTGTAGCGAAAAGCGTTTGTGGTGGATTGGGACAAGCGGCACGGTTGCGCGGGCGACCAACGGAAGCCCGAGCCGCCACAGCCGCTTGCCCAATGCACAAAAACCTTGCAGCGAAAGGCCTGACCGGCGGCTTTTTGCGGCAGCGCCATCGGCCGAACGGAAAAAGCTGCGGGGCACGCCCAAAAAAATAAAACAGCTGCTAAAACAGGCTGATTTTTACTTACTTTTGCACTCCAATTTTTAATAGCAAATTTACTCAGTATGGAGATTACACGCATACCGCAAGAAGCTTTAACGGAAACGATAAAAATTGATGTGCAAGCATCGGAATACAACGGGCAGGTGAAGAAGCGCCTCAACGAAACCGCAGC
Source organism: Pseudanabaena sp. UWO311 (assembly GCA_943371725.1). Classification (GTDB taxonomy): domain Bacteria; phylum Bacteroidota; class Bacteroidia; order Flavobacteriales; family Flavobacteriaceae; genus Flavobacterium. The sequence continues at coordinate 21,360 of CALRVY020000020.1, forward strand.
AGTTGCCGCTATTAAAGGTTTTAGAAAAGGAAAAGTGCCGCGCGCCATTATTGATAAGATGTACGGCAAGTCGATAAAAGTAGAAGAAGTGGTGAAATTGGTTGACCAAGAATTGAACCGCTTTTTACAAAAAGAACAAATTAATATGTTGGGTAACCCGATTATGCGTAACCCAAGCAGCATTAACTGGGACAGCGAAGATCTTACGTTTGAATACGAAATTGGTTTAGCTCCTGAATTTACGGTAGATTTCTCAGGAACATCGAACCTTACGAAATACACCATTAAACTAGACGATGCCTTTTTAAACGAGCAAGTAGCCCGCATTCGCAAGCAGTTTGGCGAGCGTACTCCAGCAGAAACTGTAGCAAACGATAGCGAATTACGCGTGACGTTCAGCCATGAAGAGGCCGGAATTTCGAACCAGACAAATATTAGCTTAGATGCTTTTGCAAATGCCGAAGTAGTAGCTTCTTTTATAGGAAAGAAAGTAGGCGATGTTGTTGAAGTTCCGACAAAGGGTTTGTTTGACGACGACCACAAATTGATGGATTTCTTGAAAGTGAGCCACGATCAGGTACACGGATTAGATGTGGTGGTTGACGCGACTATTGAATCGATTAGTACCATTACCGACGCCACTTTAGATCAAGAATTTTTTGATCGTTTGTTTGGTGCCGACCAAGTACACGACGTGGAGGAAATGAAAGTGAAGATTAAAGAAGATGCCGCGCAGCAATACGCCCGTCAGACGGAATCGCAGTACGTTAACGACGTGACCAAATACTTGATCGAGAACACAAAATTTGACTTACCAGAAACGTTTTTGATTAAGTGGTTGGCGCAATCGAACGATCGTAACTTATCGTTAGAAGAAGCTGCCGAAGAATACAAGCGCAGTGAAAACGGATTGCGTTACCAATTGATTGAAGGAAAAATGCTTTCGCAGAACAACATTCAGGTAACGTTTGATGATGTGAAAGATTTTGCGTCGGCGATTATCCGTCAGCAAATGGCACAATTTGGCAATGCGAACCCAACAGACGAAGAAGTGAACGGTATTGTGATGCGCATTTTAAGCAACCAAGACGAAGTGCGTCGCGTTTCGGAACAAGTTGTAGTGCAGAAAGTTAGTGCTTTGTTTGCTGAAAAAACTACGCCAAAGCAACAGGAGATTTCGTACGAAGACTTCATTAAAGTGATGTACGGCGAAAATTAGTTTTGACGCAGTAAAACAGTAAAGATAAAGTCCCGGTTTGCAGAAATCGGGATTTTTTGTTGGGTAAGTGCAGTAAATAATTACTAAACTTTTGCCAAATCTGCGACCATTTGTCAGTTTCTGCATCTATGTACTGACATTATCTTAAATTTGGGTGCCATTATAGTTTAGGTATAATATTGGCTATCATCAAAAATCAAAGATTACTCATTATGAATTACGGAAAAGACCCAAAGGCAATGCTTGAACAAGCGAAGCATTTTAGAAAATATGCCACAAAGCATCATGGTGTGAATGCGTTGTATTTCGACAAGATAACCGCAGCGATGACGCCAACTAATATGACGCCTTATATTATTGAAGAGCGACAGTTAAACGTATCGCAACTCGATGTGTTTTCGCGTTTGATGATGGACCGCATCATCTTTTTAGGAACGGGCATCGACGATCAAATTGCAAACATCGTACAAGCGCAGTTGTTGTTTTTAGAAAGTGCCGATGCTTCGAAAGATATTCAGATTTACATTAACTCGCCGGGAGGCAGTGTGTATGCTGGTTTAGGAATTTACGACACCATGCAATACATTAAACCAGACGTAGCTACAATTTGTACCGGCATGGCGGCATCGATGGGTGCAGTTTTGCTTTGCGCTGGTGCCGATGGAAAACGTTCGGCTTTACCGCACTCGCGCGTGATGATTCACCAACCGTCGGGAGGCGCACAAGGTGTGGCAACAGATATGGAAATTAACTTGCGAGAAATGCTCAAGTTGAAAGAAGAGTTGTACAATATTATTGCACATCACTCGAAGCAACCGTACGAGCGTGTTTACAAAGACAGCGAGCGCGATTACTGGATGAAAGCCGATGAAGCCAAAGAATACGGCATGATCGACGAGGTACTGCGCCGCAATTAATAATTATCGGAGCCACGGCTCCCAAAAAGGAATTTATGCCAAAAGAAGTATTAGAATGTTCGTTTTGTGGACGGAAAAAGCCTGAAACCAATTTATTGATTGCAGGAATCTCCGGGCATATTTGCGATCGATGTATAGAGCAGGCACATGGCATTGTTGTGGAAGAACTGCGCATGAACACTGGCTTACAGTCGTTGCAAGGTTTGCAGTTGCGAAAGCCAAAAGAAATAAGAGCCTATTTAGACGAGTACGTTATTGGACAAGAACAAACCAAGAAAGTACTTTCGGTAGCGGTATATAATCACTACAAACGTTTGATGCAAGGAAAAGACGACGATGATATTGAGATTGAAAAGTCGAATATAATCATGGTTGGGCAAACCGGTACCGGTAAAACTTTGGTTGCAAAAACCATTGCCAAATTGTTAGATGTGCCTTTGGCGATTGTTGACGCTACTGTTTTAACGGAAGCAGGCTACGTGGGCGAAGACGTGGAAAGTATTTTAACTCGATTGTTGCAGGCAGCCGATTACGACGTGGCTAAAGCCGAGCGCGGAATTGTTTTTATAGATGAAATCGATAAGATTGCACGCAAGAGCGATAACCCGTCGATTACCCGCGATGTGTCTGGCGAAGGCGTGCAGCAAGCTTTGTTGAAGTTGCTGGAAGGAACCGTGGTGAACGTGCCGCCTAAAGGAGGACGTAAGCATCCGGACCAAAAGTTTGTGGAAGTAAACACGCAGAATATTTTGTTTATAGCGGGTGGTGCGTTCGACGGTATTGAACGCATCATTAGCAAACGTTTGAATCGCCAAGCGATTGGTTACAGCAATACTGCCGACAAATCGACGATTGATAAAGAGAATCTATTACAATACGTTATTCCGAAAGACGTAAAAGATTTTGGTTTGATTCCGGAAATTATTGGTCGTTTACCTGTGCTAACGCATATGGATCCGTTAGACCGAGCTACGTTACGCGCCATTTTAACGCAACCTAAAAATGCATTGATCAAGCAATATACCAAGCTTTTTGCGATGGACGACGTGAGTTTTAGCATCAGTGATGACGCTTTGGATTTTATTGTTGATAAGGCTTTGGATTACAAATTGGGTGCGCGAGGTTTGCGCAGTTTGTGTGAAGCGATTCTAACAGATGCGATGTACGATTTACCGTCGTCTTCAGAGAATATTCTGGAAGTAGATTTGGATTACGCAAAAGAGTCGTTAAGCAAGAATTTGCTGAAGCGATTGGAGATTGCGTCGTAGCGAATACTGTAGGTAAAATATAGAAAAAAGCCGACATTAGTCGGCTTCTCCAATCAACCACGACTCCGTTTCGGGAGTAATATCTGGAACGTCCTTCATAGTAGAGGGGCGTTTTCTTTTTTCATGGAAGTCGGCAATTAGTTTTTCGCGACTTAAAATGACGAGTTTCATGGCTTGGGCTGCCTCTTTGTCGCCTCGTTTCAACCGCATTTTTGCTGCATCCGCATTGATTTCCAGCATTCGCGCCAGTACGTTATAGTCGCCGTACTGTATTTGGCTTTTAATTTGTTCGAATGTCATAACATTGAAAAAATCGTTTAACTTTAAGAGTTGCAATCAAAAATATAAACAAAAATCTAAATCAACAAACAACTTTCTAAAATATTGATTTTTTAGATGATGGAAAAGCCTATACAACGTATTAAAAAGATTATTGAAGCAAACCGCTTATCGGTAAGTGCTTTCGAGAAGCGTTGTAACATGAGTAACAACTCTATTCAGGTTGCTATAAAGCGCAATGCGAATGTTAAAGATGAGACGTTAATAAATATTTTGGATGCATTTCCAGACATTTCGCCTTCATGGCTACTCACGGGAAATGGCGCTATGTACAAAGCGGATACCTCTGTTGTTGCGGAAGATCCGATTACTTTTCACGGTGTGGATCCACAGTACGTGATTCAAATTCAAAAAGATTATATCGATAAGTTGAAGGAAGAGATTCGGGAGTTGAAGAAGTAGGACGAGAAGTTAAAACAAAGTTGTTACAACTGCGAGAATATCCTTTCGTTTTAGTTAAACAACATGAGTTCGACCTTAAAACGGGAGTTCGATTAAAAATCTTTCTCAGATCGCTTGGCGTGCGCATGTTAGCTTCTACAAGAAAAAATAGTACACTATTTTTTAAAGCTAACCATTTAGAAAAGCGCCTACGTCGTTGTGTTTTTAGAGATAGCTCGGTATCCCAAAGAAAATAGGCCTGTTAAACCAACTATTTAATTGATTTCTAACTTCGCTTTTTATGTCGAGCTCACGTTAGATATTGATATGTCTTGACGACAGCTTGGCTTTCGTTTTCTAGATTTTCCGATATAAATCGTTTATGTAATTCTAAACTTTTACTTTTGCGGGAATTTTAGATCTGTGCAGACATTTTATTCGATTGCTGATTTTCAAAGCGAAAAACCGTTGTTTCTAACAGTCGGTACTTTCGATGGTGTGCACCTCGGACATCAGGTAATTTTATCACAAATTGCGAACGAAGCGCAGGAATTGGGATTAGCTTCCGCGGTTCTGACTTTTCACCCGCATCCGCGCATGGTTTTGAAACCAAACGAACCCATGTATTTGTTGCAAACGATTGGCGAAAAAGAAGCTGCCATTGCCGATTTGGGAATCGATTACCTTATCGTACAGCCCTTTGATAGCGCATTTTCTGCTCTCGACGCTGAAACTTACGTAAAGCAGTTACTAGTTGATAAGTTGCGTGTTTCAAAAATGTTAGTTGGTTACGATCATCGTTTTGGCGCCAAACGTTCGGCAGATTATTCGGACTTAATTAAGTACGGAACACGGTACGGTTTTAACGTTGATCAACTCTCGCAACAAACGGTTGATGCACTAACGATTAGTTCAACTGAAATTCGCAACGCACTTTTATCAGGTAATGTTTCATTAGCAGAAAAATTATTAGGAAGACCTTACGATTTTACGGGAACTGTCGTGCACGGAAAGAAGTTAGGTCGCACTATAGGCTATCCAACGGCTAATATTGAAATTAACGACTTCCACAAATTGGTTCCAGGTTTGGGCATTTACGCGGTGATTTCTGATATCGATGGTCAAATGGTAAAGGGAATGATGTCGATCGGAACAAATCCTACTGTTGGTGGCAGTACCCGAACCATCGAAATATATTATTTTGATTTCGATGGTGACTTATACGGAAAAACACTGACAACATATTGTCTTGGTTATTTGCGTGCCGAGGCAAAATTTGCTTCGCTAGATGAGCTTAAACACGCTTTGGAGCAAGACGCCGACGATTCCTATCGGGTTTTTAACGAAAGAGGAATTCACTAAGCTGAAGGGCTAATCTTTGTTAATCATTTAGCACTCTTTATCTTCCGCGAAAGCGAAACCTACACTTCCTGAAAAACCTATTGGATTTGAATTTTTAATCGAACTGAGGTTGAAAAGTATTGTGTATTTTTGAGCGCTAATATTACTGAACTATGCAGTTAAGACACGATTGGACCAAAGAAGAGATTTTAGAGATTTACAACAAACCGATGATGGATTTGTTGTATGAAGCAGCAACTACACATCGCATGTTTCACGATCCTAATAAAGTTCAGGTAAGTACATTACTGTCTATCAAAACAGGTGGCTGCCCGGAAGATTGCGGGTATTGTCCGCAAGCTGCGCGCTACCACACAGATATTGAAGGAAACGACTTGATGAGTGTAACTCAGGTAAAGGCGCAAGCGTTACGAGCAAAAGCTTCGGGTTCTTCGCGGGTTTGTATGGGGGCTGCATGGCGGAATGTGAAAGACGGACCTGAATTCGATCAAGTTTTGGAAATGGTT
>CALRVY020000021.1:0-26903 GCA_943371725.1 Pseudanabaena sp. UWO311
TTCGCGGCCGACTGCTGTACAATAAAAAACAACTGCCTCAAAATACGTTTACAGCAAACGATTTCTCGGCAGAAAGTCAGGTGCTCATCCTTAAAGTGTACGACGAGAATCAAAACGTACATATTCGTAAATTCCCGTATCGAAACTAATATTCAAAAAACATTTGATTTCAAAACCGACCTGCAATAGGTCGGTTTTTTTTATTAGTATTTTTCTTACAAAACAAATTCTTAGATGCGTTTTATCGTACTATTTTGTATTTCGTCGTTGATTTTGTTAAAATTTAACACTTTTTCTTTGGTAAACAAGCTTCAATTAGTGTAGTTTTATCCTTGCATATAAGATGCAACATTTCAATTCATTATCTAAAAGCCCCGAGATATGAAAAAAACTACACTACTTCTTTTCGCATTCCTATTTTTAGGTACAACGTATTGTTCCAAATTATTTGCTCAAAGCAGAACTTATACAGCTAATGGTACTTTTACGGCTCCGGCTGGAGTTACCACAGTTCGAGTTGATTTATGGGGTGCCGGTGGTGCCGGTGGTGGTGCCACAGGTACAAACTCGGCAGCAGGTGGAGGAGCTGGTGGAGCATATACAAGACATAATGCTCTGCCCATTATCCCCGGAACAATTTATACTGTTACTGTTGGTGCTGGAGGTGTGGGAGTTAATGGCAATGGTCCGGCTGGTGGTTCAACTTGGTTTGGTAGTACAACGACACTGCTAGCTGTAGGTGGTAACGGAGGAAACAGAGCCAATAACAATAATCAAGGTGCAGCGGGAGCTGTTGGACCGGCAACGGGAAATGTAGGCGGCCAAGTAAATTTCTACGGCGGTAATGGGTCTGCAGGTGTAGTAGCTACAGGCTCGGGAGCTGGAGGCAGTAGTGCTGGAACAGGTTCTAACGGAAATAACGCCTTACTTGCTGTAGGAGGAATTGCGCCTACTGGAGGAAATGCAGGCGCTAACGGAAACATCGGAAATGGAAATGGACTAAATGCTACTGGATTCGGTGGAGGTGGTAGCGGTGGACGTGCTACTACGTCAACAGACCGAGCAGGCGGTTCTGGTGCGCCTGGTCAAGCTATTGTTAATTGGACCTGCCCAACTTACAGCTTAACAACAACTGCTTTTTCAAATACAAGTCAGTGTGCAGGAACTACTGCTACTGTTTCTATTAGTGGAACCGGACTTCCACAAGGAAGTTATACGGTTACATATAGTCTATCAGGATCAAATACCGCTGCAAATGTCACTACAAACATAACTGTTAATGCCTCAAATCTGGCAACATTTACCACTGGTACACTAACAAATGCAGGTATAACTACTGTTACGGTTACTAATCTATCAAGCGGTACAGCGCCCGTTGTTTGTAGTAATGCTGTAACCGAAAATAATACTGCGAGTATCACGTTAACTGGCATACCTGCGCAACCATCTGCTATTACCGGGCCTACAAGTTTCTGTCCAGGAAACATTGTTGCTTATGAAGTAGCTGCGGTTTCAGGTATAGCTTACAACTGGACATTTCCATCAGGCTGGGTGCAACAAACGGGAAGCAATTCTAATGCAATAACTGTGTTAACCAATGAAACAGCAGGTATCGTAAGTGTTACTCCTTCAAATTCTTGTTTTAGTGGAACTGCTCAAACGCTTGCTGTTACTTCAAGTTATCCAACAATAACCTCAACAACCGGAGCGTCAAGAAACGATTTCGGCCCTCTTGTCCTGCAAGCAACGGCTTCTGCCGGAACACTTTTTTGGTACGATGTAGCTGTTGGAGGTACACCCATTGGCACTGGAACTTCATTTACAACACCTGATCTTGTAACAACTACGCTTTTTTATGTAGAAGCTAATGTAGCAGGCTGCGTCACTGTACCGCGTGTGGCTGTTGCAGCAGAAATACTTGCTCCTGAAATAGTAATTTCGGGTAATGGCTTTAATATTGTAGACGAAGATAATACACCTGAAACAGTTGATTATACTGACTTAGGAACAACCAATGTGGGAATTCAATTAAACCGAACATTCCTAATTGAAAATACCGGAAATAGAGACTTAACGCTAGGAGCTATATCAATAACAGGTGCAAACAGTGCCGAGTTCGTTATTGTTACTACGCCTGCAGCAACCGTAACACCTGGAAATTCAACTACGTTCACTATTCGATTTACACCAACTGCGGTAGGTATTCGAACTGCAAATTTCTCGATAGTTACTAATGACACCGATGAAAACCCTTTTAGTTTCGATATTGCCGGAACGGGAGGAACAGGAGTTTCACCAGAGATCGATATTATTGGAAATGGCGTTAGTATTTTAGATGGTGCATCGGGAACTACAACGGCCAATCACACCAATTTTGGAACTGCTTTAATCCCAAACACAATAACACGCACTTTCACAATTGTTAACACAGGAACAGGACCGTTAAACCTCACGGGGTCGCCAATTATTGTTCTTACTGGATCGCCAACCTTCACAATAACGCAACAACCAAATGCTGTAATTCCCGCTGGTGGCAATACAACATTTCAAGTAACTTATAGTCCAACAACTTCGGGAAGCGCTGTTGCGATTATCTCTATAAACAATACCGACTCCGACGAAGGTATTTACGATTTCGTAATACAAGCAGCCGCTCTCGTAAGTGGTCGAGAAATAGACATCCAAGGAAACGAAAACAGTATTGTAGATGGAGACACATCACCTTCAATAATAGATCAAACCGACTTTGGAAGAACAGATACAACAACAGGAATATCAATACCTTTCAATGTTTACTCGCTAGGAACTAATACCCTTTCATTAGCTACATCTGTATCAATTGGTGGCCCAGATGCGTCTTTATTTACAGCTACGCCACTACCAAATTCTTTGGCGTCGGGAGGGGTTACTACCTTTGTAATTACTTTTACACCTAATACTATACTTGGCGTAAAAAATGCAACCATTACAATATTAAGTAATGATCCAGATGAAGGTACGTACGACTTTAGCGTATCCGCCCAAATTGTAAATCCGACTGCCTTAACTACTTCGCCGGGAGGTATAGCAACAAACTTAAAATTTTGGCTTAAAGCCGATAGTAACGTTGGGACACTAAACGATAACGACGATTTGTTGCAATGGAATGATCAAGTTTCAGGTTCAACAAAAAACGCAATATCACGATTTGCACGTGAACCAAAATTTAGAAACAACTCCGCTACGAACGTCAACTTCAATCCTGTCGTTTCTTTTAATGGCTCTAATTCCATGTCTGGAAGTCAAGGTTTCTACAATAGCGAAATGTTTATCGTAATCAAACCAAGCGCAACGATAAATTCAACATCTAATCCACAAGATATTTATTGTGGTGATGATATTGCTACCAACAGAAATAGCCAAGACATTACCGGTTTCCAAATGGGAAATACCTCTGTTCGACATGCCAATGAAACCGTAGCTTACAATCAAGGTGCGCAAACATCTTATGGAACAGCCGAGATTAGTACCACAAAATCGTACCGAGGTGTGCAAATATTCAATCCGCGTAAATCTGCCGCCGGACGTATGGAAATTCTCAACAACGGAAATCTTTTAACAACGACAGAAGTTTTTCCACTAACCTACAAAGACATTGTAAACTCACGCTATTGGATCGGAAGAAGTGAATTCTTTGACGCTTCGTATAACGGAGACATTATTGAAATCATTAACTATAGCGTTCGAAACAACACAACCGATCGCCAACGAATCGAATCCTACCTCGCAATTAAATATGGAATTACACTCGGCGTAAATGGAATTAGCCAAAACTACTTAGACTCTGCCGGAACTGTGGTCTACAACTCAGGAGCAGGATTTAATTATAACATTGCAGGTATTGGTAGAGATGATTTGTCTGGTTTAAATCAAAAACAATCTAAAACCGAAAATACCAATGCCGATATAACCATTGGCCTAAACACTATTTCCCAAACTAATAGCGCTAATACAGCGACTTTTGCAGGCGACAAGCGGTTCCTTGTCTGGGGCTCAAACAACGGAACCCTTGGAGCTCAAGCGCCTGTTGTTGTTAACATGAGTAGCGGAATTTCTGGATTGACTTCTCAAGTAGATTTCGTATCAATTGGTAGAACTTGGCGTGTGGTCGAAACAGGCGGAGATGTTGGTACAGTTACAGTATCCGTTCCATCTACCCTACTAACCTCAACAATTACACCACCCGGAGATTTCTTAATGTTCGTCTCTTCAAGCCCTATCTTCAGTCCAACAGCCGAATACCGAATCATGAAATTCAACGGCTCAAAACTAGAATGCACCTACGATTTTAACGGCGTGAGATACATCACTTTCGGATACGCCCCGGAAAGAACGTTTGAACGCTGTATCACTTTCGACGGAGTTAACGATTACCTCGACGCAGGACCTGTTCTAGATCTAAATTCCGACTTCACTATTTCTGCATGGGTAAGAAAACAACAAGACGGACGCACAATTGTTTCTAAAAGAGATGCCAGCTTCACAACAGGATATGATTTTTCAATCAACGACAGCGGAGAGTTAGAATTTTCATTCATCTCTGATGGATTACAACAAATCACATCTAATGCTGAAATTCCTTCCGACATCTGGCATAATGTGGCAGTTACCAATGCAAACGGTACATTCAAATTGTACATCGATGGCGTAGAAGCTGAAACACAAAACCTTCCTAACGTGCCAACAAACAACCAATCGTTTTGCATAGCCGGAGCCGATGCAGTAGCTACAACTTCATTCTTTAGAGGTGGAATCGATGAAGTAAGAGTATTTAATGTAGCGCTTAGTGAAAACGAATTGCGTTACATCATGAATCAAGAATTGCGTAACAACAATGAATTCTTAAACGGTTCTATACTCCCAGCATCGGTAACTAAAAATGAAGTAGCCGACATACCTTACGCCAACTTACAAGCGTACTACCCAATGTCGACTTACACGTATACAAACGCAAAAGATCAATCAATTAACGGATATACTGCCGCACTAAAAAACCTAACAACCGTCGATTATCAAACTGCTCCTCTACCCTACCGTTCCGCAGCATCAGGAAATTGGTACACGCAAGGAGTGTGGAACAATGCCACTTTTACGGACGCTCCTTACAGCTTTTCGATTGTCGACGGAAGCACACGCATTGCCTGGAACATAGTGCAATCATCACACAATATCGAATCAACCGGAAATAAAGTAGTTCTTGCAATGGATGTTGCTGCAAACCAAATGACTGCTTTAAATAATTCTAAAATCGAAGTTACGCACTATTTAAAACTCGATGGTAAAATCGACTTAGCGGGTTTGTCACAACTAGTACAAACACTGAATTCCGATTACGATAGCGCAAGTACCGGATCCATTGAACGCGAACAAACCGGACAAGCAAACTTATACAACTACAATTACTGGTGTTCGCCTGTTAGTACTCCAAATACGCCTCCAAACTCTGGATACACCGTCGGAAATGTTCTAAAAGATGCAACAGATCCAGATAACCTAGCAAACATAACTTGGGTTGACGATTACAACGGCGCACCAACTTCTCCAATTACACTCGGAACCTATTGGCTTTACAAATTTCAAAATGTAGGAAACGACTATGCCAACTGGTCTTATGTAGGAATCACAGAAAACCTAAATCCAGCGGAAGGCTTTACTATGAAAGGACCAGGCGCTGCAACAACGAATCAAAACTACGGATTCGTCGGAAAACCAAATAACGGTGAAATCACATTACCAATCGGAGGCGGATTCCTAAACCTTTGCGGAAATCCATATCCTTCGGCACTCGATGCACATGCGTTTATCAACGATAACCTAGGCGTACTCGACGGAACACTCTATTTCTGGGAACACTTTGACACCAATAACACCCATAATCTTGCCGATTATCAAGGAGGATACGCAGCATTAAATCTCGTCGGATCGACACCTCCTGTTAGTCCACCAACCGTAAGCGGATTGGGATCGTCAACCAGAACCGCCGGACGCTTTATACCAGTCGGACAAGGATTCTTCGTTACAGGAAATCAAACCGGAGGCTCAATTGTATTCAACAACAATCAACGAGCTTTCGTGCGCGAAACAAACGCACAATCAAACTACTTATTCCGATCAGCAATTGCAAACGACTCTGGAAATGCGGAAGACCTAATCGCTCCAACTAACTTCAAAAAATTCAAATTTAGCTGCACCGCAACACAAGGCGAAAAACGACAACTACTCGCTGGATTCATGAACGAATTGGCAACCGAAAACTACGATAACGGCTACGATGCCATGATGTTCGATGAAACACCATCAGATGCTTACCTACTTCAAAACGGCGTGAAACTCGTAATTGCAGGCGAAGGTGCTTTCAATGTCGACAAAGTTTTCCCGCTCGGAATCAAAGTGGCTAATGGTGGAAATACCGTTATAAAAGTTGATGAAACCGAAAACTTTACCGATAGCGAAAACATTTATTTATACGACTCAGTTGCTGGAACATGGACCGACATCAAAAACGGTGAAGCTACCTTAAACCTCGAGGCTGGAATTTACGAAAACCGCTTTGCAATTACATTCAATAGCGCACCGCTTTCAGTAGCTCAAATTCAGAACAATACCTGTGCAGTGGCTTACAACAGCCAAAAAAATCTGTTGAGTATACAAGCGGTCAACGAGGTTATTTCAAATGTAGAAATCTTCGATATCGCTGGAAAATCAGTCGAAATAATTCAAGATATCAATACCAACGAACTAATCGATTACAATCTTAAAAAACACAGCGTCGGTGCCTATGTGGTCAAAATAACCACAGACAACGCTGTTTACACCCGCAAGCTAATCCTACAATAATTAGCTCTGCCCTTTTTTCCCCAAATTCCAAAAGACCGTCGGCATCAGGCGGTCTTTTTACTCGCTTTTTACTTGATTTTAATCCGAGTTCAATTGAAAATCAGCGTCAGGTATATGATTAAATGAAAGTTAAACAATCAAAATGAAATCAGTACAAAAATCATCATGAAATTGTTTAAAGAATATTCTACTTTTAAATCGGAACAAACCTGATGCCGCAGTTTAACAAAGCTAATCGTTTCATTAATTTTTGACTTCAATCTATAAATCGAACTCCAAAAAAAAAATTTTTGCATCAACCAGCATTTTGGCAAATCACAACAGTTCAAAACAACGCATTTCATCGTCTTTTTTTATTTACTTAACGATAAATTTACCTTTTATCGGAAATCTCGGTTAATAATCGAAAGATTTATGAAAGCCTAATAAGCTGATTTACTTTTGGTTCGTAATTATTCCCAAATGATACGTAACCTACTTCCTACATTCGCACTAATAGTGCTTTTCTCAGCGTTCACAGTAACGCCTGTATTTTCTCAAGACGACGTTGATGAAGATACACCACCCGCAGCAACAAATCCAAAAGTTAAACTCGGATTTTACGCACATACCGGATTCTACCGACAACTCTTAATGGGTTTTAACTTTGCAAACGCTACCGATGCCATAGATCCCGGATACGATGCCGTTAACATCTTCGACTTACCTAACGACATGTACTTCTACACCGAAAATACCGAATTGTTTATACAAGGCGTTGGTACTTTCGATTCAACTAAATCGTACCCAGTCGGAATCGAAGTCGATTCTGAAGGAACAAACGTTATTAAATTTGAAGGTGCCGAAAACTTTCCAGCAACACAAGCCTTCTTCCTTTACGACGCACAAACAGGAATCTTCCACAACCTAAAGGCAGGAAACCTTTCGTTAACACTCGAAGCAGGCGCACATAACGATCGCTTTTTCCTTACTTTTCAAACGCAAAACGTTCTCGGAATCAACGATGTAAATCCGTTAGAATCTACTAAAATCGAATTCGCGACAGCCGCAAATATTCTAAAAGTATCAATAGCCGAAAACTTCAACACTACATTGCAAATCTTCGATAGTAACGGACGACTAGTGCAATCAAAACAGCTAAACAGCACCGAAACAATTGAATTATCTCAATTAAATAGCGGACTTTACATCGCAACAATCGGAACATCAAACAACCGAAAGTCTCTGAAATTTGTGAAAAATTAAAAACTGAAATCTAAACTTTAAAAGCGATTCCGAAAAGAGTCGCTTTTTTTTATTCCTATTTTTTGGGCGCGCCGGCAAACAAATCGTCGCTTCGCCAAGCATCAAAACTGCCGTCACGTGTTCCGCTGTATCTTTTTGGCGAATAAACTTGTGGAAATCTCGTAAGGCCAAAAAGGATGCCGCTTCACCCGTTCGCGCAAAATACGTCTTTGAAAAAATCGCAAGTGCAACCGCAAATCCGTAACAAAAACAACGTTCTAACCTGAGTTCGATTTAAAAATTGCGGTCAGAAAACAGTTAAATGGTTGAATACAAGGCGGATTTTTATCTGTTTAGCGTGGAAGTTGTTCCTTTTCATTGCTATTTGATTTCCACAATTTGTTGATTTCAAGCGATCTGACAAAGATTTTTGATCGAACTCAGGTTTCTACAAATCCGAAACCGAAACTGTAACTTGGGTGCCGCTATTCATATCCTTAATCGAAACTTCTTGATTTTCAATCTCCGAACTGCCACACAAAACTACCTTTTCAAAACCACGTTTCGATGCGTATTGCAACTGCTTCTGAATCTTTGCCGAATCAGGATAAAAATCAACTGTCTTTCCCGATTTACGTAATTTCCTACAAACATCCATCGCATACGCGGCCTCTTGTTCTCCGTAATTCAAAACCAAATATTCGGGTGTGCCACTTAACGAATCCGAAAATAAATTCAAGGCTTCTAGTGCCAAATAAATCCGATCTAAACCAAACGACAATCCAACACCACTAATTCCAGGCATACCAAAAATCCCTGTCAAATCATCGTAACGACCCGCACCGCCAACCGAGCCAATACCAACCTCAGCCGGCGCAGCAACTTCCATTATGGTTCCAGTATAATAATTCAATCCGCGAGCTAAAGTCAAATCCAAACCCAATGTTACAGCCGCAAACGAACTTACATTCACCCGACTCAATATCGTTCTGATTTCCGAAACGCCCGCTTTCCCAATTTCAATGTCACCAAAAAGCGCATCTAAATGTTTTAATTTCTCTTCGAAAGTTCCCGTAAGCCTGATGATCGGCAAAGCAGCATCGATACTCGATTGTTCAAAACCACGTTCTTGCAATTCCGAAACAACACCTTCCTCACCTACTTTATCCAATTTATCGAGCACCACCGTAAATTCAACTAAACGATCGGCAGCACCAATAAGTTCGGCAATTCCAGCTAAAATTTTTCGATTGTTGATTTTTATAGTCGTACCGTTTAACTTCAAACGCTCAAAAACCTCGGCATAGATTTCGATTAACTCCACTTCTTGCCACAAACTTTTACTTCCAACCACATCGGCATCGCACTGATAAAACTCTCTAAATCGACCTTTCTGCGGTCTGTCGGCACGCCAAACCGGTTGAATTTGATACCGTTTAAACGGCAATTCAATCTCGTTTCGGTGTTGTACCACGTAACGCGCAAACGGAACTGTTAAGTCGTAACGAAGTGCCTTCTCGGATATATATTTAGTCACTTTAAGCGACTGCTTTTCACTCAGTAATTCTTCAGGAACGTCTTTCAAAAAATCACCTGAATTCAATATCTTGAAAATCAATCGATCACCTTCTTCACCATATTTTCCCATCAGCGTTTCGCTATTTTCGAAAGTAGGTGTTTCTATCGGCGAAAATCCGTACTTTTCAAAAACCGATTTAATAATTCCAGTGATGTAATTTCGTCGGGCAATTTCCAAAGCATTGAAATCGCGTGTTCCCTTTGCTGTAGCAGCTTTAGTTTTCATAGCTTAAATTGAAGTTGCAAATATCTGACAAAATAGAGAGTCGTAGTAACTTTTTTACGCGCGAAGTGTAACAAAAATCGACATCCAACAACTAAATAGACATGTTTAAACTCTTCCGCGAAAACGTAAAAATTGCCCGTGGCGCTATTAAATCGCAAATTTTGCGAACTACGCTCACTGTTTTAATTATGGCTATTGGCATTATGGCATTAGTTGGAATTTTAACTGTAGTGGCAGCGCTCGAAAATACCTTGACGGGCAATTTCGCGTCAATGGGTTCCAATACGTTCAATATCAATCAATACACACAAGTTACGCGCCGCGGCGGTAGCAACGAAATCTGGAAACCCAACCCAACAATCGATTACACTCAAGCGCGTGCTTTCATAAATCGGTACGATTATCCTTCTACAACCACTTCCCTATCATTTACCGCAACCACTAAAGCCGAAGTGCGCAGCGGCTCTGCCAAAACCGATCCTGAAATTTCAGTTGTTGGTGCCGATGAAAATTTCCTCTCTAATGCAGGTTTAGAACTCATTCAAGGCCGAAACTTTAACAATTTCGACATTTCAAACAATACCCGATTTTGCATTTTAGGAAGTGATTTCTTAAAAGGTTTGTTTAAAGATATTCCGCCACTTGGAAAGCAAATTTCAATTCGCGGAACTAAATTCACGGTAATCGGTGTTTTAAAAGAAGAAGGCTCAACTTTCGGAAATTCACAAGATTTACGAGTCATTATTCCCATTCAAGTGGCTCGTTCGATGTACACCGAACCCAACATTAATTACGATCTGAGCGTTAAAGTTGGCGATAACAAACTGCTTAATGCAGCGGTAGATTTTGCTACTATAACCATGCGCCAAGTTCGAAAGCTAAGTCCGGTTGAAGAAAACAATTTTGGAATTGAACGCAGCGACGACTTAATTAAACGAATCCAAGATATAACTGGCTACCTCGATATTGCCGCTGTAGTTATTAGTGTGATCACCATTTTTGGTTCATCGATTGCTTTAATGAACATCATGATTGTTTCTGTTACCGAACGAACTCGCGAAATTGGTGTTCGAAAAGCACTTGGAGCTAATAAAAAAACAGTTGCTTTTCAATTCTTTATAGAAACCTTGCTAATCGGACAAATTGGTGGTTTGGTTGGCGTAATCGTTGGTTTACTTATCGGATGGGGAATATCTGCGGCGCTAAGTTTTGCATTCGTAATTCCTTGGATGGCCATTCTTTGGGCGTTTATAATAAGCTTTATTGTTGCCGTTGTTTCCGGTTCGTATCCTGCCATAAAAGCTTCAAAACTGGATCCTATCGAAGCACTCAGATACGAGTAAGCTTCATCATACGGGCATTGCCACGAAAGTCGACACGTGTTGAAACAACTGTAAACGAGTATGTTGCTGCGAGATCGTTCATTGGCTTTTCCAAATACTGGTTGATTTCAAAATAAACGCATCCGTTGCTTTTTAGCTGAACCTCAGCATATTCAAGTATCTTTCTATAAAACACCAAGGCATCATTATTCGCAACAAACAGCGCCAAATGCGGTTCGTAGTCTAAAACATTGGCTTTCATTTCCGATTTTTCGGCCTCTCGAACATACGGCGGATTACTCACAATTACATCAAAAGGTCCGACAGGCAATTCCGTTTCCAAAACATTACCATATCGAAAATCCGTCCTTGACTCTAAAATATGTGCATTTTCTGTAGCAACAGCTAGAGCTTCATCAGAAATATCAATCGCTACAACTTCTGCGTCAAGCGAACGTTCTAAACTAATCGCAATACAACCCGAACCCGTACACAAATCAATGATTTGCAGGTTTTTACATCGCTTGTAGTCTTCCACAATCCAATCTACCAATTCTTCCGTTTCAGGTCTAGGAATCAAAACACACTGATTTACAATGAATTTCCTTCCATAAAACCATTCATAGCCCAAAATGTACTGAATAGGTTCATGAAGCAACAAACGCGCTTTGGCATCGGAAAATTTCTGAATCGTTTCTTCCGAAAGTACGCGTTCCGGATTCGCAAAAAAGCCCACTTTCGTTACTTCTGCGAAAGCTTCCAACAACATAAAAAAATAGGTGTCGGCATCTTGAGAATCTTCGAAATCTTGAGAAAAACGTTGGCGGTATTGTTGCAAATTCGTTTCCATTTGAAAAAATATCTGCGAAAATATCTAATCGTAAACTTACATTTGCGATATGAACGATAAAGTTTACATGTTGCGTTGCTTGGAATTGGCACAAAAAGGACTGGGAACTACCTATCCAAATCCGTTAGTGGGCAGCGTTGTTGTTCATAACCATCGAATTATTGGTGAAGGATGGCATCGCAAAGCCGGAACGCCTCATGCCGAAGTTCATGCCATTCGCGCAGTACGCAATAAAAAATTACTTGCAGAAAGCACCCTCTACGTAAATCTAGAACCTTGCAATCATCACGGGAAAACGCCGCCCTGTTGTGATTTGATTCTGGAAAATAAAATCAAACGTGTCGTAATCGGAACCATAGATTACCACAGCATCGTTAACGGTAGCGGAATTGCGCGACTAAAAAATGCGGGCGTCGACGTTAGCGTTGGCGTTTTAGAATCGGAATGTCGCGACTTAAACAGACGTTTTTTTTCTTTTCACGCAAAAGCAAGACCGTACATTATTTTGAAATGGGCAGAGAGTGCCGATGGATTTATGACTGCAAATCCAGAAGAACCCAATTATGCGGTGAGTTGCGAAAGAAGTAAACAATGGTTGCACAAAATGCGAACCGAAGAGCAAAGCATTCTTGTTGGAACGCGTACTGCATTGGTTGACAATCCGAGTTTAACAGCGCGTTCGTGGAAGGGACAAAATCCGTTGCGATTAGTGCTTGATTTTGATGGTAAAATTCCAAGTAAAAATTTTATATTTGATGATGCAGCGCCTACGATACGAATCGATCGTCATTTAGTATCGCGCGAAAATTGGATCGCACAATTGCTTGCTTATTTGAAAGAGCGAAACATTCAATCGCTATTAGTTGAAGGAGGAAAGCAGGTTTTGGAACAGTTTATTGAATTGAAGCTTTTTGATGAAGTGCGAATTTTCAAGAGTACTGCGTATTTCGGAACCGGCCTTGCAGCGCCTAAATTCGACAAAAGTAAAGCAGAAGTAACCGCGGTTGGGGCGAGTACAGACAAATTATTAACCATTAGACCAAATGATACAAGCAATTATTTTTGATTTTGGAGATGTTTTAATCGATTTGAACAAGGAGGAGTCGTTGGAAGCTTTCCGTAAAATTGGTTTGGAACGACCAAACGAACAACTTTTAGAGCTAAACGACGCTTTTGAGCGTGGAAAAATTACAGAACATGCTTTCTTGGAAGGCATTCAAAAGTTCATTCCAACGCAATCTATTGAAACGATAAAATCAGCTTGGAACACACTCATTGGAGATTTTCCTTTAGAACGACTCGAACTGCTGCAAATGCTAAAAAGTAAGTATAAGTTGTTTTTACTGACCAATACCGATATCATTCACATGGAAGCTTTCGAAGAAGAGGTTGGAGCCTCGTTTGCAAGTGCTTTTTACCAATGTTTCGAAAAGGTGTATTACAGTCATGAAATGGGAATTCGAAAACCCGAACCACAAGTGTATTTGACCATTTTGCGAAAGCACGATTTAATTGCAGAACGAACACTTTTTATAGACGATAAAAAAGACAACACGGATGCAGCAGCACAATTGGGTTTACAAGTGTGGAACTTACAAGTGGGCAAAGAAACCATTATGAATTTGTACGATAAAGGCATTTTGTAATATTAAGTCATTTTGAATAGCATTTCTGAATCTGTAACAGCGGTATTATTTAAAGAGAAAAACAGTAAATTTTACGGTTTTTTATTTCCGTTACAAGCTGAAAATCAGATTAGAGACTTTATCAGTGAAGTTAAAAGTGAGTTCCCCGGAGCAAATCATTATTGTTATGCTTTTCGCTTACGCGGAACGAATAATACGATTATACATCGCGCTTCCGACGACGGCGAACCATCTGGAACTGCTGGCCAACCCATTTACGGACAGTTGCTATCGGCCGATTTAGTAAACGTTTTGTGTGTCGTAGTGCGATTTTTCGGAGGTGTAAAGTTAGGAACTGGTGGTTTGATTGCAGCGTATCGCGAATCGGCACGACTTACCATAGCCGAAGCAGCGATTACGGTATTTGAGCCGAAAGCGCATTTCCAATTTTCAGGACCTTTTTCTCAAGAGAGCGTTATGTATCGTTTGGTTAAAAAAGTTCAAGGCGAGGTGACCGGAAAAACAGCTGACAGCGCACTCACGATAGATTTCAGCGTAAACGTCAGTGAAGTTTCAAACTTAAAATCCGTTTTTTCAGAGTACAATCACCTCCTAAATCTTATCGAAATCAGCTAACTTTTCGAGGATGTACGACGGTGGAGGTGTTGGACGGCCGGTTTCTTTGTCAACAAAGACTAAAATCGATGATCCCGTTGTTAATAAGTCATTTACGTCATTTCTGATTTCGTAAGAGAACTCAATCTTTACATTTGACAGATTTTCGAAAAAAGTTGTGACTGTAATTTCGTCGTCATAGCGAGCGGGTTTTTTGTAATTCATGGTTAACGAAACAACTGGCAACATAATTCCGTTCTCTTCCATCCATTTATACGAAACCCCCAGTGATCTCAGCCATTCCACGCGACCGATCTCAAAAAAGACGGCATAATTCCCATGGTAAACTACGCCCATTTGATCGGTTTCTGCATATCGAATTCTAGTCTTATACTGGTGTGATTTCATCTATTTTTGTGTTGAAATTTTAATGTTTAATCGAAAGGCATCTTACAACTATTTTTTCAAAAATTCAATTGCCAATTATTTTTTTTTACAGATTTTTGTTCACATATTTGTTCACCTGAACTTACCTACCGAAACGCTCTGATTTGGTGGAATTTCAATAACAAAACACAAAAAAAAGAAGGATTTATGACTAAAACTGCGCAATCGGTATGGGAAAATTGTCTGTCGTTTATAAAGGACAATATTCAAGATCAAGCATACAAAACTTGGTTCGAGCCAATTAAATCGGTTGAGCTTACAGATAATGCTTTATATATTCAAGTTCCTAGTAAATTTTTCTACGAGTGGCTCGAGGAGCACTATGTGAAATTGCTAAAAGTTGCCCTAACAAAGGAGTTGGGTAAAAACGCCAAGTTGTTGTACAAAATTAAGATGGAAAACACGTATGGCAACAACCAACCGTTTACAGAACAGCTTCCAAGCGCAAGTCGAGCTCCTGTTAAAACGCAAGAAGTTGATGCACCGTTCCGCAATTTAAGTCCAGAATTAAAAAATCCGTTTGTTATTCCCGGTATTCGAAACTTGAAAATCGAATCGCAACTTAATGCCAATTATAGTTTTGATAATTTTTTAGAAGGCGAGTCGAATCGTTTGGCGCGATCTGCTGGTTTGGCTGTTGCAAATAAGCCCGGCGGTACCTCATTCAATCCGCTACTGCTATTCGGTGGCGTTGGTTTGGGAAAAACACACTTGGCGCACGCAATCGGCGTTGAAATTAAAGATAAGTATCCCGAGAAAACGGTTTTATACATTTCGGCCGAAATTTTTACACAACAATTTATTGATTCGGTAAAGAAAAATAACCGTCACGATTTCATTCACTTTTATCAGTTAATTGACGTATTGATTATTGACGACGTTCAATTCTTCTCTGGAAAAAGTGGAACACAAGACGTTTTCTTTCACATCTTCAACTATTTGCATCAAAACAACAAGCAAGTTATTTTAACCTCCGATAAAGCGCCAGTTGATATGCAAGATATCGAGCACCGCTTGCTGTCGCGATTTAAATGGGGCTTGTCTGCCGAGATTTACCAACCCGATTACGAAACACGTATCGCGATCTTAAAGAATATCCTGTACCGTGACGGTGTGGAAATGCCCGATGAAATTATTGAATACGTTGCACGAAACATCAAAACCAATGTTCGCGAACTCGAAGGCGCAATCATTTCGTTAATTGCTCAATCTTCTTTCAATAAAAAAGAAGTTACCATTGAACTCGCTAAACAGGTAGTTGAGAAATTCGTAAAGAACGTAAAACGCGAAATATCAATCGATTATATTCAAAAAGTAGTTTCCGATTACTTCCAATTAGACATTGATACATTGCAATCCAAAACCAGAAAACGTCATGTGGTGCAAGCCCGACAATTGGCTATGTTCTTCGCAAAGAAATTTACAAAAGCTTCTTTGGCAAATATCGGTAGTCAAATCGGCGACCGCGATCACGCAACTGTACTTCACGCATGCAAAACAGTTGACAATTTAGTTTCAACTGATAAACAATTTAAAAAGTTTGTGGACGATATTCACAAGAAATTATCGCTCTAATGGCAGTCAAAATTTTGATGGTTTGCTTGGGAAATATCTGTAGGTCGCCACTTGCAGAAGGTATTTTAGCAAGCAAACTTCCTAGAGATCGCTTCGTAGTAGATTCAGCCGGTACGGGAAATTACCACATTGGAAAAACTCCCGATTTACGATCAATAAAAGTTGCTAAAGCGAATAATGTTGATATTTCCAATCAGCTTGCACGTCAGTTTAAAGCCGAAGATTTTTTCCGTTACGACTACATCTTTGCAATGGATCAATCCAATTTAGACGATATTTTAGCTTTGGCACCAAACGAAGAAGTAAAAGCTAAGGCATCTCTGATACTCGACGAGCTTTTTCCCGGTGAAAATGTCGATGTTCCGGATCCGTATTACGGACATGAAAACGGATTCAAATTGGTCTTTCAGATGCTCGATGAAGCTTGTACCGGCATTGCGAAAAATCTATTGACAACAAAGCATTCCGAATGAAACAGGTCTTTTTTCGCGGAACACTCTATTTAATTCCAACCACTTTAGGAGATTCAACAGCGGCAGATGTTTTGCCTACGATGATTAATCGTACTGTTGAATTGCTTAATACGTTCATCGTCGAAAATGAAAAGACTGCACGCAAATTCATAAAAGAAGTTTGCCCAAGCAAATCGCAACCTTTGCTAAATTTATTTTCTTTAAACAAACACACAAAACCAGAAGATTTACAAGAAATGCTTAAGCCGCTTCTTCTGGGAGAAAATGTAGGTTTAATGAGCGAAGCGGGTTGCCCAGGCGTTGCCGATCCTGGAGCAGTTATCGTTCAATTAGCACATCAAAACGGTATAAAGGTTGTTCCATTAGTAGGACCGTCGTCAATTTTAATGGCGATAATGGCGTCTGGACTAAACGGCCAAAATTTTGCCTTCAACGGCTATTTGCCAATCGACAAAAACGATCGAAAAACAAGTATTCGAAATTTAGAAAAGCTGTCGATGGAACGCAATCAGAGTCAGATTTTTATTGAAACACCGTATCGAAACAACAAAATGCTAGAAGATCTGCTAGTGCATTTAAACCATTCGACTTTATTAACTGTTGCCGCAGACATTACTTTACCAACAGAATTCATCAAAACGATGACCGTTCAACTTTGGCGAAAAGAAAAGGTCGATTTACAAAACCGACCTGCTATCTTTATTCTTTTTAAGGAAAAGTATTAACTAATCTACTTTTCGGCCACTATTGAACTTGTATCGTATCCAGCGTATTTTCGCATGTAACTAGCAATCGAAGTTCCAAAACCATCTCTTTTTAAGTTCTTTCCATCACTATACAGAAATTTCTTCACAGAACTTGAGCCACCAAGATGCGCCGCTGCAAGTATTCCGCTCTCAGTAATGAGCACACCACCAATTTCTTTACCTGAAAAAATCTCGATTTCCTTCTTGAGTTTTCCCTTGTTAACGGCCAATAAACGTTCGAATGCCCGTTCTTGCAACTTTTCGTCTGCTAAAAAAGCTGTGTGATTTCTAATTCCAAGATAGGTTAAGGCGTCTTTTCCAAATTGATACTTGCCCATGTAGCCAAACTTATTGACACGTCGATAATTCCCTTGGCTTTCTTTAAATGCAACAGCTTCTTTAAAACCCGTAAAGCTAAAACCTGTAAAAACGATTTGGTATTTGTAGTAATCTTGAGGATACTGCGATGGAAGTACAAAAGTTTGTAAAAGTTGATCCTCGGAATAGTCGATTTGTTGACTAGTAGAACCTTTAAAACCAGAGGAAATAAAGGCAAGAATAAGAGCGATTGAAGCGTAAAATATCCACTTTTTAATCATAAAATTGATTTCTTTCAGAACTGTCACTTCTGAAAATTTCAGCATGCAAATATACGACTTTTAATTACTGATTTGAATATCAGTCTGTTAAAAATTTTAAAAGTACAGTGGGTAAAATTTCGGTCTGTTTCCCTCTGAAAATCGCAGTGTTGGCGCGGGAACTTTTAGCGTATTGAAAAGCGAGAAAAGTGTTTTAAGAGCAGTATTTTTTGTAGGAATTTTCGTTAGATCTACATCAAAGGCAAGATAAAACTGCCGTTCTTGACGAAAACTTCCAAAACCTAAATCGTTTTGAGCACTCTGAGTCGCTGCTATCATATTGGTTCCGCCGTAACCTACTGCGAAATTTAACCATTTCGGTATATGTTTCGACCTTGCGAAAGCATGTAAATTAATTGATAGCCAATAAGTTTGTCCGTTATAATCTTTAAGAATCTGTTCTGCTGTCGACTGACCTAAAGTCGCCGGACGTAGCGCTGCAAAGCCTGTTTGATGCCACGAAAATTTCGGAATGATCCGCTGCTCTTTCCACAAGCGTTGCTGCGCGAAAAATAAAGCCCAACCGCCCGTATTTGCGGCTATATCGCCCCAGCTCGCTCCCCATTCAGCGGAAAAACCGTCCATGACCTCAATTGCAGTTAGATATGCCAAACCTAAAGTTGAACCATAACGCTCTTGCTGCCGCACAGTTCCGCCTGCCCAACGCATTAAATCAGTTCCGAAAGCAGCTAAATGATAGGCCGAAAAGGCATGACCTGCTTTATCAACTTGCAACCAATGTGCATTGTCGTCTACAAAGTGAAATTTAGACTGCTCGTAATCACTATACCAAACGGTTTGCAACGCAGTTAAAGAAGCTGTTGCTAGAACCGTTTCAGTGATAATTACCGCATTGAATCGTTGTTTATTAAGTGTATCGGCAGGTTTTAACCACGATTGCTGTCCAAAAAGCAGCTGCGTAACTAACAAAAGTGCTGCAAGTCTTATTCGCATTAACGCTTAATGCCTTGCGCGTTAATCCACGCCACATACTTTTGGCGATTCGCTTCATGTTGTGCAGCAGTAACAGCAAATTCGTGATATCCAAAACGACTCACGCTTGCGCAGAAATAAATGAATTCGTGTTTTTCAGGGTTCAAAACCGCGTCAATTGCAGAAATGTCGGGCATGGCAATTGGCCCCGGCGGTAAACCATTGTATTTATAGGTATTGAACGGATTATCGGTAACCAAATCCTTATTCAAAACACGTTTGATCTGTAAATTAAAGTCATTCGAATTCTTTTTCACCGCATAAATTACGGTCGGATCGGCTTCTAACTTAATCCCTTTTCGAAGTCGGTTTAAATAAACGCCAGCAACACGCGGACGCTCGTCGGTTTTTACCGTTTCTTTATGCACGATTGAAGCTAAGATGTAAACTTCGGTAGGCGTTAAATTCTGAGCTTTTGCTTTCTCTAATCGTTCAGGAGTCCAGAATTTACGATGCTCTTTTACCATTCGATCGCGGAAACTCATTGCATCGGTATCCCAAAAAAATTCGTACGAATTAGGAACAAACAACGATAATACATTATCTGTCGTGTAATTATTCTCCGTAAGGAACTGTTCTTGCGTAATTGCAGCCATTAAACCCAAACTGTCGGCTTCAATTTGCGAAGCTATTCGAGCGCAGAAATCTTCCAAACGCTCTTGATTGTTAAAAGTGATATTAACTGGCAAACTTTGTCGTAAACTGTTGATGATATCGTTGTTATTCATCCCTTTACGAAGCAAAAATCGACCACTTTTCACATTTGAAATGTACTTCTTCTTTTCTGCAACCATATCAAAAGTCTCCATATCAGCTACATAAGCTGTCATGATACTTCGCACCTTTTGAAAATCTGATTCAGTAGGAATATTTACATACACTTCTGGCGCTTCGAACTTCGTATTTGCGCTGAATATTTTTGAGTACAGAATGTATCCGTAAATGATTGCTATACTGATGACAACAACTGAAATAATTGAAAATATTTTGCCTTTTTTAGACATGCTTACGATGAATTAATTGTAAAAAAATTTCGTCCTGATAACCAGCGGCACTCCTATTCCACTGTTTTCGAATGCCTGTTTTTTCGAAGCCAAATTTAGAGAAAAGTGTCAAACTTGCTTGATTATTTTCCTCTACACAAGCATAAAGTTGAAACAGATTTAAAAAGTTGAAAGCGTAATCGATAAGTACTTGAATGGCTTCGCTAGCAAAACCTTTATTTCGAAAGGTTTCTGCAATTACTATACCTACTCCTGCCCTGTTGTTTCTTGGATCAAAATCATACAAATCGATGAAACCGCACAAAGCAGTAGTTTCTTTTTGACAAATCACTAATCGAAGTTGTTTTGCTTCGTAAATATCAGCTTTCGCACTATCAATATACAATTCTAAAATATGCTTACTAAAAGGTTGAATCGTTTGTGAAACGTGCCAAAGCGAGACATCATTCTCGGTTTCAAACAAAAAATCGATATCACTTGGCTCAAGTGCACGAAGAAAAATACTTTTTCCGCTTAGGTGTGTCATTTTACATATCTATGATTCCAGAATACACTTCTTTAGCTGGACCAATTAATTCCACATTGGTGAATCGCGTGCCATCATAAGAAAAATATACAGCTAGAGTTCCGCCAGCTACTTGCACGGTAACGCGATTAGAAGATAGCGCCTTTTCATGAAATAACGCCATGGCTGCTGCCGTAGCACCTGTTCCGCAAGCAAGCGTTTCCGCTTCAACGCCGCGTTCAAACGTTCGCATCTTTAAAGTTAAGTCATCAATAACTTGAACAAAATTGACATTCGTACCGCCAGGCGCAAAAATCGGATCGTTTCGGTGTTGTGCACCAAGCTTATCAACAGCAACAGCATCAACATTTTCCACAATTAGTACCAAATGAGGTGAACCTGTATTCAAAAATAAACCAGAATCAACTCTTTTAATTTCGGAAACATCATTCATTGACAAACTGACAGTTCCGTCTGAAATTTTTGCAGTATGTAAACCGTCGCTCGCCAAAAAAGTGGTGTCCTTTCCTATCATTCCTAATCTTTCCGCGAAAGCTACGGCACAACGACCGCCATTTCCACACATAGAACCAAAATTACCATCAGAGTTGTAATACAACATCTTAAAATCGGTGTTTTCACTGGGTTCTAGGGCAATCAAACCGTCGGCTCCAATGCCAAACCGCCGATCACACAGCTGCTGAACCAATTTGTGATTTGTTGTTGGAAAAAAACCGTCGCGATTATCAATCATTACGAAATCATTACCCGCTCCTTGATACTTATAAAAATTCAGTTTCATAAAGCAAAAATAGTCATTATTGCCTGCTTCGCCACGCTGTTAATCATTGGTTAAAGATGATTTGGCAAGAAATTTGACTTTTTAATTTTACAATTGTTAAATGAAGAACGATTATGAAAAAGTATGCATTTTTATTCTTTATAGCACTTAGTAGCGGAGCCGTTACATTAGGTGCTTACAAGTTATTGTTTGAAAACAACACCACATCTTCGATTATTACAACTGCACCTACCAATTATTTAAGAAATGCTTCGCTGGGCGCAGAAAATATCGATTTTACCACAGCCGCCGAACAAGCTGTGCACTGCGTGGTTCACGTAAAAAATGTTTCTTATCGCACCATCAGCAATCCGATTATGGAATTTTTCTATGGTTACCGAGGCGGACAACAGCAAGAACAAATTGGAACTGGCTCCGGCGTAATTATCTCTGAAGACGGCTATATCGTTACCAACAACCACGTTATCAAAGACGCAAGTGAGTTGGAAATTACACTCAACAACAACGAAACGCACAAAGCAAAAGTGATTGGTACCGATTCGAAAATGGACATTGCCCTACTGAAAATAGATGCCAATGAAAAACTTCCGTATGCCACCTTCGCCGATTCTGATGCGGTAAAAGTTGGAGAATGGGTTCTTGCAGTAGGAAACCCGTACAATTTGAATTCGACCGTTACAGCCGGTATCGTTTCCGCAAAAGCGCGAAACCTCGGAAACAATGGAATACAATCGTTCATCCAAACCGATGCCGCCGTAAATCCGGGAAATAGCGGCGGTGCGCTCGTAAACACACGCGGCGAACTCATCGGAATCAACACCATGATTTCATCGCAAACAGGTGCTTACGTAGGATATTCGTTTGCCGTACCTTCAAATATTACCCGTAAAATTATCGAAGACATCATGGAATACGGCAACGTACAACGCGGTATTCTCGGAATTGAGTGCGGCGAATTAAATGCGGCTGTTTCCAAAGAATTGGGAATCTCACAAACAAGCGGTGTTTACATCAGTACCGTTAACAAAAACACGGGAGCTGAAAAAGCAGGTTTGAAAAAAGGCGACATCATCGTAAAATTAGACGATCGCAAAATTCAAACCTACGCCGATTTAGCAGGATTTATTAATGCTAAACGTCCGAACGACGAAGTTAAAGTAACCTTCCTTCGCGACGATAAAACCTACAGTGCCAACGTAAAACTTACTAAGTACGATGTAATTGTCGCAGAATTCAAAGGTTTAGAATTGGAAAATTTAAGTTCAGCCGAACGCAAAAAACTGAAAGTTAACTACGGTGTTCGGGTGAAAAGTGTCGAAAATTCTAAACTCGCTGAATTTGCAAAAGATTTAGAAGGCGGCGTAATCTTAAAAATCGGAAATGTTCCCGCCGAAAACATCGAAACCGTATCACAACTCGTTTCTAAAATCAATGAAAATCAAGCTGTTCAAGTAGAAATGATTACCAAAAACGGCGAACTTATTCGATTCATTCTCTAAAAATTATAGAGCCATTGAGAAGTCGGTCGCAGTGGCCGACTTTTTTTATGTTTCTTTACGAAATCGTTTTCGTAAATCAACAAATTAATTACTTTTGCCGCGTCTAACTTCAATATTCAATCATGACAACCAACGCAATGTATGAAAAGGAGCTGACTTTTCAGGCGGACCGACGCAGAGCCGGTGTGGAATTAATCAAGACTATTAGCGATTTATGGTACGAAAAATCCATTGAAATGGTACTCTTTCGAAACCAACTTATCGACAGAACGGTCAGCGACATTATCAATTTGCACGAATATGCCGGCGAATTTGTCGGAAAACCCATCAGTGTCTTCGATACCGTAGAAATCGCAAAAGCTGTACTGAGCCTTGATTTGCCACCAAGCAAACTCGACTTAGGTAAACTGACCTACGAATTCCACATGGAAGACGATAAATACAGCAATGCCAAAGCTTTTGTCATCGACAAGCTAAAAAGCGCCAAATCATCGGCCGACATTACACCAAAAGATGTCGTTCTTTACGGATTCGGACGCATAGGCCGTTTGCTCGCCCGCGAAATGATGTCGAAAATGGGCAAAGGAAATCAGTTGCGCTTGCGAGCCGTAGTAACGCGTGATCAAAACGACGCCGTGAGCATCGAAAAAAGAGCATCTTTGCTGCGTTACGACTCGATTCACGGCGATTTCCAAGGTTCGGTTGTAGCCGATACCGAAAATAATGCACTGATTATCAACGGAACAACAGTTCATTTGATTACAGCACAAAAACCAGAAGACATTGATTACACCGCGTACGGCATCGACGATGCATTGGTTATCGATAACACCGGTGCGTTTACCACTCAAGAAGCCTTAGCACGTCATTTAGTTTCAAAAGGCGTTTCAAAAGTGTTGCTTACCGCTCCCGGAAAAGGCGTGCCGAATATTGTTCACGGCGTAAACCAAAACGATTATAATCCAGATGAAATCGATATTTTCTCTGCGGCTTCTTGTACCACAAACGCCATCACACCTATTTTAAAAGCTGTTGAAGATACGCTCGGCGTTGTAAAAGGACACCTCGAAACGATTCACGCGTATACGAACGACCAAAATTTGGTAGATAATATGCACAAAAAATACCGTCGCGGACGCGCAGCGGGTTTAAACATGGTTATTACCGAAACGGGTGCTGGAAGTGCGGTTGCTAAAGCATTGCCGTCGCTTACCGGAAAACTTACGTCAAATGCCATTCGCGTTCCGGTTCCAAACGGTTCCCTAGTGGTTTTAAACTTAGAAGTTGGCAAAAAAACCAGCATCGACGAAGTAAACAAAATCATGAAAAAGTACGCACTTGAAGGCGAACTGGTCGAACAAATCAAATATTCTTTAAACAACGAATTGGTATCGTCCGATATTATTGGAACCTCAGCACCAGCTATTTACGACAGCAATGCCACTATAGTCTCAGCCGACGGTAAAAACGTGGTTTTGTACGTGTGGTACGACAACGAGTACGGCTACAGCCACCAAGTAATTCGCTTGGCAAAGTACATTTCAAAAGTGCGCCGCTTCACTTACTACTAGTAGAAACTAACCTAACCACTATACTGTGCCGGAATGTCTTTAAGATGTTCCGGTTTTTTTTGGGCGTAACCCCGCTTATGCATCCTAACGAAAATGTATCTCTGGGCGGGGTCGGGCCGTTCGCTGCAAGTTGCGCCAAACGAGCCAAGCATTTGCAAGCTTTGGCATGGGCTTCCGTTGGTCGCCACACCAAACCGCAATTGCTAAGCCCGTTTCGCACAAGCTTTCCGCTGCCGTCCCTTACGCAGAAAAATCGTTACCCAAAACGATAGTGCTGTTTTCATTGCGTTTTCATTGCGTTTTCATTGCGTTTTCAATATCTTGAAATTTCAAAAAAAGGATTTTCGACTTTGCAAAAATGTAATTGTAATATTGCAATATTACCAGTGGTTAATAATCTCATTTGCAATCTTATAAACAATTTGAAAAACCGAGAAAAATCCAAAACTTCAAGCTAAGAAATCATAACGTATTTTTCCATAATTCCCTCCTCACAATTAGGTTACTGCTGTTGTCTGTCTTGTGAAAATTCCAACCCAACAATGATGCTGCTGTACGATTGCGCTTTTTAAATTTAGCACATAAAAAAAGCGCGGCCTGTCGACCGCGCTTCTTTGCATCTATCAGTATTTCGGATTAGTAACCAAATTTCTTAGTTACAACCGACTTATCTGTAGTAGTGATTTGAATCAACAACACTTGTTGCTCAGCACGTAGCGTATTCAATACGGTAGTGCTTGCATTGATGTCGTTTACTTCAAGAATCAATCGTCCGCGGATGTCAAATACTTTCACATTGTCCATAACGGCCGAACCGCTATTAATGTGTACTTGCGCATCTTTCTTGAACACAACCACTGCATTTGGATCCAACGATGGATTATCAACGCTTAGTGGTGTAGCTACGTAAACAATTTCGAAACGGCTATCGAACGAACCTAAGTCAGTAGCAAATGTATATGGACCTTCCGATAAGTTGTGTACCACGCTTGTCAAATTGTCGCGTAAGTAAACCGACTGACCTTCGCTAAACAAACCATCTACGTGATCAATAGAGATGGTATAGTTACCCGACTCCAATACATTCAAATGCATCGGAACAACATCGGTATCTGTAAACGGTAACGAGCATGCTTGAATAACATACTTGCTGCCTGGATCGATAATCGAGGTAAACGCGTTTCCGCCGTGTAACGATAAACCATCGAAACCAGCATCGATACCTTGTGTAGCATCTTCAATGTAACCCACTAAAGATTGACCCATGAATTCAGCATCTTTATGCAAGTTTAACCAAACACGGTGCTTCTCTGAACTGCTTCTAAAGAATTGGTTTTGGTTATTACCTACACGCATCGTGTTATCAAAGTTTACATTAGAGTTTGAAGTAGCTCTAACTAAGAAACCTTGACCCGTTTGGATGAAACCATTTGGAACAATACCATCGGATCCTGCAACACCTCCTGAACTATTCCATGAAGCATAGTTACTCTGACCTGGAAGCAATGAATTGTGAATCCAGAAGTACAACGTACCATCGGTCTGCGAGGCAATTGCTGCCGCATTAATTGGCGACGGATACGGGTTAGCCAATAAATTGAAACCTAAATTGTTGTTGGTAACTCCTACCGAATAATCACCGCTGTTTGGAACACCAGTAAAGGTACCTTCCCACATTGTCTCAGCTGTTGGCTGCGTGTTACGTGCACGGATACTGTATCCTTTGCCCGTTTCAAACGGTGTGGTAGCTACGCTCGGAACCACTTCAAAAGCATTCGTCGATTCATTTAATGAAAGGAAACGATTCGCTAAAGTTTGTGGTGAGAAACCTAACAACATTTGACCCGCAACTGGTGAACCCCAATAAGCAAAGTCTAAACGCTTCAACAACGCTTGACGCTTAACGCTAATAGCGCCCGAATTCGCATTCGTTGCACCTGATTGCAATAAGTTGGCATTGTTGCTTAAGGTAAATGTACCTGCAGTACCCTCGCCTTGAGCAGGAAGAACCACAAGAGGTCCGTCAACTGTTAAATCACTTCCAGAAGGAATAGCCACAACAGCACCGTTACCCACAGTAACCGAACATGTAGTGATATCACCTGCCTCGTTGTATGCACCACCAAAGATCGCTCCAACTGTAGAAGAAGGCGCGCCGTTCGACCATGCAGTACCATTCCAAGTAGTAGAATTAACTACGATTTGAAGTGTAGTTACATCGGCACACTGACCACCGTTTGGTGTAAACGTATACGTGGTTGTAGCCAAGTTGTTCAACGCCGGAGACCAGCTTCCTGTAATACCGTTGTTTGAAGTTGTTGGTAAAGCAGGAAT
>CALRVY020000022.1:0-25610 GCA_943371725.1 Pseudanabaena sp. UWO311
TTTTCAGGTGGTTTGACACGTTCTGTGTTTTCCTCACCAGCCAAACATTCCACAAAATTTTGTGAGCTTCGGCGTTTTCTGTGCGCGTAAAAAGCTGGTACGTGAGCTCGTCGAAGGCCATTGTGCCCATTGTGAAAAAACTTCGGGAAACTTTGTGCTCCATAAGTGCCTGATCCTATGAAAGGTTTAACCGCAAAGGACGCAAAGATTTACGCAAAATTTTCTTAGTACTAAGCTTGGAGTATTAAGTATTAAGACTTCGTGACGTTTACCACTTGCCGTATCTTTTTTGAGAAATTAGTTCCGATAGCTATCGGGATTGATGATTTCACCACTTAACGTATCGTTTTTTAGAAAATAGAAGCTAGAAACGAGAAGCTAGACTTCATGACGTTTACCACTTCACGTATCGTTTTGCCGCCCGAACCCGCGTATCGTCGCAGTCTGAGCCTGTCGAAGGCGGATTTTTTTAGAAGTTAGAAAATAGAAGTTAGAAGCTAGACTTCGTGCCGTTCACCACTTTACGTATCATTTTCCCTCCCAAACCCACGTATCGTCGGTACCTGAGCTTGTCGAAGGCCAATTTTTCTTCTTTCTATTTTTTCTATTTTTTCGCTTCTTTCTATTTTTTGGCTGTTAGCTGTTAGCTGTTGGCTTTTAGCTTTTTAGCTTTTTTCTATTTGCAGCTTTTCCCGGGTGAGCGACAGCAGCGACATCCTTTTTGGCATACGGGATTTCCACCAAATAGACGCCAAAAAGATATAGCGTATGGCGCGACGGCGGGTCGGTGAAACGTCTGCGAAGCGCTACGATTGCACCGCCGGCACCCCCAAATTAGTAATGTACCTCAAAAACGTATGTCGCCCATTTAGTCAAAAACAGAAATTCTTTTAATTGCTTTCAAACCTGCATCATTGAATCTCAGGAATTAAAAGCGACAATAAATCCCGCCGTTACGAATTAAAATTCTAATGTTTTTTTCTTGAATCAGCTTGGAAAATAGTTGTCTGATTAGTTAACTTTGTACTGTGAATTTTGACAGACAAGTTGTTGCTTACAAAAATTATTTCCTTGAATTTTACGAGGTACAACCTGCTCATGTTCAACGTAAAATCGAATGGACGCTAAATCTAATTCGTGTAACTCGATAAGTTTCAGAAAAGTACTTTAAACATATAGAAGGGACCAAAGGACTTTATGAAATACGGGTCGAAGTCGGAAGTAATATTTATCGCATCTTTTCATTTTTCGACAAAGGAAACTTGGTCGTCCTCGGAAATGCTTTTCAAAAGAAAAGCCAGAAGACACCTAAGCAAGAAATAGAGAAAGCAATCAAAATAATGGAGGAATATCAAAATGAAAACAAATAACATCACTACGCTAGATCAAATACTAGATAAGAAATACGGTAAAAAAGGACAACCAAAACGCGAGCAATGGGAACAAGAATTTGAGGCATTTCGACTTGGCGTTTTATTGGAAGAAGCCAGACTTAAACTTGGTATGACACAAGAAGAGCTTGCTGAAAAATGTGGGACAAATAAATCATACATTTCTCGAATAGAAAACAATTCTTCTGACATTCGTCTCTCGACACTGATGAAAATTATTCAACAGGGTCTCGGTGGACATCTGAAATTGACTTTGGAGTTATAAAAAAAGTGCAAAAGGTATAATCAGTAATCCAAAACGCAAACTTCTATGACAGCGACCGCGTTTAGATTATTGAAAGGTCTGATTCCCTTAGTAATAGAAGAAGTTTATATTACAGCCGCTACGAAATAAAATTCCACAGGTTTTTATCCTGCATTAGTCGGCCTAAATGTTGACGCGTGCTTTCGTGTTCGGGCAAAACCAATCCCGGATCGGTTTGGAGTAGGCGCGTGGCAAAAATGCGTGCCTGTTGTAACACCGCCTTATCTTTAACTAAATCGGCTATTTTCAATGCCAAGACACCACTTTGCTGCGTGCCCATTAAATCGCCCGGACCACGCAATTCCAAATCAACTTCCGCAATTTCAAAGCCGTCGTTGGTGCGAACCATCGTTTCCATGCGCTTTTTGGCTTCTTTCGACAACTTATTGCCGGTCATCAGAATACAGAAACTCTGTTCGGCACCGCGACCCACACGTCCGCGTAACTGATGCAATTGAGAGAGTCCGAAACGCTCGGCATTTTCGATAACCATTACGCTGGCATTCGGCACATTAACACCAACTTCAATTACCGTGGTGGCAACCATAATCTGGGTTTGCTTTTCGATAAAGCGCTTCATTTCAAAGTCTTTTTCGGTGGGTTTCATCTGTCCGTGAACAATCGAAATGGCGTAATCCGGCAACGGAAACTCCCGACTCAGCGTATCAACTCCTTCCATCAAATCTTTTAAATCGAGTTTTTCCGACTCGCGAATCAACGGATACACCACGTAAATCTGCCGTCCTTTTGCAATTTCGCTACGCATAAAATGATACAAATTGCCCCGTGCCGACTCAAACTTGTGCAGCGTTTGGATGGGTTTCCTACCGGGCGGCAGTTCGTCGATTACCGAAACGTCTAAATCGCCGTAAAGCGACATCGCCAAAGTACGCGGAATAGGAGTGGCCGTCATTACCAAAACATGCGGCGGAACAACGCTTTTCTGCCACAATTTTGAACGCTGCGCCACGCCAAATCGGTGTTGCTCGTCGATTATCGCCAACCCCAACTGTTTGAACTGTACCGTATCTTCGATAAGGGCGTGCGTGCCAATGAGCATATCCAACGAACCGTCGAGCAGCATCTCGTGAATTTCTTGGCGCTGCGCTTTTTTGGTCGATCCGGTTAAGAGCCGTATGTTCAAACCAGCAGGTTTTGCCAATTCGGTTAAACCGGAAAAATGCTGATTTGCCAGAATTTCGGTTGGCGCCATCAAGCACGATTGAAAGCCGTTGTCTTTGGCTAAAATCATGCACAACAAAGCCACTATGGTTTTTCCGCTGCCTACATCGCCTTGCAACAATCGGTTCATTTGCGCACCCGTTGCCATGTCTTTGCGAATTTCTTTGACTACGCGTTTTTGCGCATTCGTTAATTCAAAGGGCAAATGATTGTGGTAAAACGTATTGAAATTTTCGCCAACCGAATTAAAGACGTAGCCTTTAATGCGCTGTTTTTGAACGATGTTTTTCGTGATAAGCTGCAATTGAACAAAGAAAAGCTCTTCGAATTTCAACCGACTTTCGGCTTTCGTTAATTGATCGGGCGACTTTGGAAAGTGCATGGCAACCATCGCTTCGCTTTTCGAAACCAATCGCAATTCTTTTCGAATTTCCAGCGGTAAATTCTCTTCAAACGGCTGGTTAGCCATCGAAAAGGCGTGTTCTAAGGCTTTGGAAAAAATCCGATTGCTGATGCCGCGGTTGTTCAATTTTTCGGTACTCGGATACACAGCTTGCAAGCCCGATTTTAAACTTATTTTGTGTTCTTCTAACGATTCGATTTCGGGATGTGGCATCGAATACGTATTGTTGAAATATTGCAAGCGTCCGAAAATCACCATTGGTTTTCCGGGAATTAGCTTTTCAATGAGGTACTTATATCCTTGAAACCAAACCAATTCCATAACGCCTGTTGCATCGGCAAACGTGGCTACCAAGCGTTTTCTGTTTTTTCCGAACGGAACTTCTTTAATGCTGCTGATTTGACCAATAATTTGTACTTCAGCAAGCGATTGTTGTAGCTCGTTAATCTTGTAATAACGCGTGCGATCGAGGTAGCGGTTCGGAAAAAAATACAATAAATCTTGAACCGTTGCTATTCCCAATTCTTGACGAATAACAACAGCGCGCTGGGGGCCAACGCCTTTCAGAAACTCGATGGATAATTGTAGTAAATCGGCTTGCATCAAAAGCGAAGATATATTTTTTCGCTTGTACTCGGATGCGGTTTTTCCGTAATATTTTTCGAACTTTCCCACATGAAAAAGTTGCTAATTTTCCTTTTACTGAGTTGTTTTAGTTTTTCTGCGAAAGCGCAATCGCAAATCGATTTCCTTTCCGCAAAAGCCACGCTGCAATTCGACTTTGAAAAACAATCGGTTTTTGGCTCGGTTTCCTATAAAATTAAGGTTTTAAAATCTATTGATACCTTGAAAATTGACGCCAAATCGATGCAGTTTTCCGATGTGCTCCTGAACAAGAAAGTTGCCGTATTCCAAAGCTCCAAAAAAGCACTTCTCTTACCTGGAACATTCAAACCGGGCACATATCATCTACAATTCAATTATTCGGCAACGCCGCGTCAGGCTTTGTACTTCACGAATATCAATAATCAGCAGCAAATTTTCTCGCAAGGACAAGGGAAATATACGAGTCACTGGTTTCCGAGTCCAGACGACCAACGGGATAAACTCACGTTCGACGTTTCGTTCATCTGCGAAAGCGGAAAAACAGTGATTAGCAACGGTGCACTTAAATCGAAAACCAATGTAGCCGGAAAAACGCAGTGGAATTACGGTTTTAAGAAACCCATTAGCGCCTATTTATTTGCTGTTGCTGTGGGCGATTTTGCCAAGATAGACGTACCTGCGATTAATAAAACGAAACGCGAGCTGTATGTAAAAAGTAGCGAAACTCATTTAGCGGAAAGCACGTACCAACATCATAGCGAGATATTTACGTTTTTGGAGCGGAAAATAGGTTTGCCGTATCCTTGGGAAATTTACCGACAAGTTCCGTTAGAAGATTTCTTGTATGCGGGTATGGAAAACAATACCTGTACGTTTTTTGCGCAAGATTATGTAACCGATGCTGTTGGCGCGCACGACAAACCGTATGCCAATGTGCATGCTCACGAATTGGCGCATCATTGGTTTGGCAATTTGGTTACTGCCGAAAATCCGGAAGATCATTGGCTTCACGAAGCATTTGCCACGTATTACGCTCTGTTGGCAGAACGCGAATTGTTTGGCGATACGTACTTTTCGTTTGCTTTGTTAGAGTCGGCGCGCGATATAGCTGCATTTCACAAAAAGAAACCGGAAGCTGTAGTGAGTACGGGAGCTAGTTCGCTGACGTATTATCAAAAAGGCGCTTGGTGTTTGTTCTATTTGAATCGGCTTTTGGGTGATGAAACGTTTGATAAAATAGTGAAAACCTATTTAAAAACGTATGCATACAAGATGGCAACAACCGCAAATTTCTTGGATTTAGTTAAGAAGAATTCGAAAATCGATGTTTTAAATTTCGAGAAGAACTGGTTGCGTAACCCCAATTTTGATACAGCCGAAGCCTTGAATGTGTTGAAAAAATTTAGTCCAGAAGTTGCGAATTACCTTGAAATTTCCGCGAGAATCAATGCAAAAGAAACCACAAGCGAAACTTTAGGTAATTTATATAGATCGTCAAATTTCAGTGAAGTACGCAGAGAAGTTTTGCTGCAATCCGACAAGCTAAATGAAGCAGATCGTTACGAGTTAATCAAGCTAGGTATTGCGGATATCGATTGGGAAAATAGGCAATTGGCTTTGGCCTTAACGGATTCGATTGCGAAAGGCGATTGTGGTTTATTTGCAAAAACTTTGGCTGATTCGTCGTACGTAACGAGAGAAATTGCATTGAAGAAATTATACCTGTATTGTCCGGAGCAGCGAACGGCGTATTTGAATGCTTTGAAAGATCAAAACGGTTTGCACGATTACAACGTTCGCATTTTTTGGCTGACATTGGCTTTGAAGTCGAAGTCGGGCAGTAGCGATACGCAAGTGAAATATTACGATGAATTGTTGCGTTACGCAGGCGAAGATCAGCCAACCGAACGCCGACAAAACGCATTTACGGCGCTCTTCTTTTTAGATGCGTCGGATAAGGAAACATTGCGTTTATTGCCCACAGGTTTGTCGAATCATCGTTGGCAGTTTGTAAAGTTTTGTCGAGATAAGATTCGCGAATTGCTGCAGCAAGAAAAATACAGGCTGTTTTTCGAGTCGGAATTAGCGAATTATAGTCCGCGTGTCGGCACTGAGCTCAAGCGATTGTTGGAGGAGAAGAAGACAAATTAAACAGCTTGCTTTTACAAATTAGCTAATTCACCTTCAAAAATTCATAACCGCCTTTTTCAGCGCCCCAAACTTGCTTTCCAGCGGCGTCAAATCCTTGGTCCCAAGACAAAATACTGTTTTTAGTTACGGTAACTTTTGATGTTGCATACGAGGCGCCGCGCAGTTCACTTGGGCACGATTTTTCGCCAGTGGCTCCGCGAAAGGTGTTCTTTGAAATGCGCTCTAACACTACTTCGCAACCGCTTTTTAACTCTAAATCGGCTTCTGTTAACGCATCAAAAAGAGTCGGATCTGTATATTTTCCAATCCACGCTTTTTCGTCTTTCAAGGTGTAAATTTCACTTACAATCTTCCCATCGGGGCGTTCCGAGAGTTTATAAATTCGAACGCGATACGGTTTGTCTTGTTTTGAAGCCATGGCTTGTTCCACATACAAAAAAGCGCCTTTCGATTTCCAAATAGGCGTCATACGAAGTGAAATATTGAAATACGTACTGTCTTTTTTCGACTGTAATTCAGAAGTATAATGTCCTTGCATGATTTCCACCAAGTTTTTAAATGCTTTCGAAGGCTTTTGGCTTTGCGCGGAAAGGAAACTACTACTCAATAAAACAAGGAATACCAATACTTTTTTCATAATCTAGAAATTTCGTCAAAGATAAGCAGAGCTAATAATTCTAAAAGATAAATTGATTGTAACAAAAGGCAATTGCATTTTTACTTTGTAAGTTTGTAGCAACTAACTTTTCCTGTACATGAAACATTGGATCGAAGCAGCACGAGTACGAACTTTACCGCTGTCTGTTTCCGGAATAATCCTAGGAAGCTTTTACGCCCTTTCGCACGCAACGTTTAATTGGTGGATCGTAACTTTCGCACTCACAACCACCTTAGGTTTACAAATCCTGTCAAACTTTGCCAACGATTACGGCGATGGTGTAAAAGGCACTGATAATCAAGACAGAATCGGACCCCAACGCGCCATTCAAAGTGGTGTTATTTCGCCAGCGGAAATGAAACGTGCCATGATTCTAACTTCAGTTTTAACGTTTATTTCTGCCGTAACGCTAATTTATTTTTCGTTCAAAGATCGCTACCTCTGGTTTAGTCTCGTGTTTTTGATCTTAGGCGGATTAGCCATCGCATCGGCCATTCGCTACACTGTTGGTTCATCAGCCTACGGATATCGCGGTCTGGGCGATGTTTTTGTCTTTATTTTTTTCGGCTGGGTGAGTACAATTGGTATTCATTTTATGTTTGTTAAAGAACTCGACGCCCAACTTTTCCTACCGGCAACCGCCATAGGTTTTTTAAGCGTTGCCGTTTTAAATCTCAATAACTTACGCGATCAAATTTCCGATGCAGCGGCCGGTAAACGAACTTTAATTGTAAAACTTGGTGCTGGTTTCGGACGTAAGTATCACTATTTTCTAATTTTATCGTCGCTAATTCTCGTTTTAGTATTCGCCTATTTACAAGAGTTTCAAATAGATCAGTACTTGTTTTTACTCGCCTATATTCCACTGCTTTTACATTTAAAACGATTCTCAGCTATTTCAAAACCAGCCGATTACGATCCGGAGCTAAAAAAAGTAGCTCTATCCACTTTTGCACTTTCAGTTTTACTGTCGCTGTCGCTAATTTTCTTCTTCCAAGACATCTTTATCCAAATCTTTAAATCTATTTCAAACGCTTTATAATATGAAAATTACGTACTTAGGACATGCATCGCTTGCCATTGAGGTTAATGGAGTTTCCATTCTGGTCGATCCGTTTATTAGTCCAAATCCTTT
Source organism: Pseudanabaena sp. UWO311 (assembly GCA_943371725.1). Lineage (GTDB taxonomy): Bacteria > Bacteroidota > Bacteroidia > Flavobacteriales > Flavobacteriaceae > Flavobacterium. The sequence continues at coordinate 7,831 of CALRVY020000022.1, forward strand.
GGCAGCACATATCGATATCAACGCATTGAAAGCAGATTTCATTTTATTGACTCACGCACACGGCGATCACGTGGCCGATGTTGAAGCTATCGCAACACGTACACAAGCAACCATTGTATCGAACTTTGAAATCGCCGATTATTATGGTAAGAAAGGCTTAAATCACCATCCGATAAATCACGGCGGAAGCTGGAAATTTCCGTTTGGAACCGTGAAATATGTAAATGCAATTCACTCTAGTGCGTTTCCCGACGGTACCTACGGCGGAAATCCTGGAGGATTTGTCATTGAAGCTGCTGGGAAAAGTATCTACATCTCGGGCGATACTGCGTTGACGTTCGACATGAAATTAATTCCGCTTCGAACTAAACTCGATTTAGCAGTATTTCCGATTGGTAACAACTTTACGATGGATGTAGCCGATGCGGCTATTGCAGCCGACTTTGTAGAATGCAACAAAGTATTGGGCATACATTTTGATACGTTCGGATACATAACCATCGATCACGAAGCAGCAAAACAACATTTTGCCGAAACAGGTAAAGAGTTAATCTTGCTTCCAATTGGCGATTCAATCGAGATTTAAATGAAAAAAATACTGTTCGCTTGTTTACTTTTTACTGGAGCTGGCTTTGGGCAAAATGCTACGGGATTTTGGGACAAAGACCGTTCGTTTACCAAAGAAATTAAGTTAAAAGCAGGCGACAGGCAGGTGGTGTCAGTTACTGATTTTCCGACCGGAACTACCGAATTTGTTTACCGAATCACGGTTCTCGACGAAAATCAGCAACTGTCTAACAACCTTTTTTCTCTATTAAAATCAATTCCCGATCCGAGCGGAATCAGCCAGGGAGCTGCCGGTGGTGTATTTCTACTCTCAAAAGTGAGTGGAAGCGATAAATGCCGCTATGCGCTGTTTGGCGATGCTGCCGATGCCGACAAATTTCAGAAAACGGGAACCTTGAAAAACGCTTGCTACTCAGTAACCGACGCACTTTCAAAAGATGCGGGTCGCTTGTTTGGCAAGAACTTTTCCTGTACAGCCAAAAAATTATATATCGGTGTTGAAAGCGACAATTGGTTGTTTTCGCAAAAAATTGTTTTAGAAGTTGTGCCGTGGGTCGATGCTCGTAAAAGCAGCGGTTGGACAGCAGCGCGCAAAAAAGAAATCATCGCTCTAGCAAAAGAGGGAGGAGTTGCCACTAAAATGTTACAGCCTAACGAGTTTTGCAGCTGTATTTTAGAGAAAATTTCGGCGCAGTACACCTATGAACAGTACACCGAATTGCTTGCCGAAGAGAAAATGCGTTTGTACAGCAAGTCGGGAAGTTTGTGCTTGTCGCAAAAAGAAAGTAACGCCGGAATTCTCGCCGCAATTCGCAAAGATGTTCAGCAATATATTGAAAAAGAGCAGTTTGAAAAAGCTGTGAGTTTGCTGGAAACAACCATTTTCGAATACAAATTGCAAAAAACCGAAGATGTTAACAGCATGGCACGTGCGTTTATTTTTTCCAAGCAATTCGATAATGCACTTCAGATTTTTGCGGCTAATCCGAGCCTGAGCAATGTAGAAACTAAAATACTTCACGGGCACGCACTTTTGCTGACAGGCGAGAAGCAAGATGCAGCGGATAAATACAAATCGGTTATTACGCAGCAAGTTACTTCAAAAATCAGCGCGCGTAAACTCATCGAATCCGATTTCGCGCAATTCTCAAAATGGAAAGAAATGGACACTAATTTTGAGCGCATTTTAAACAAGCTCGATTAATTCAGCGGCCTAACTGCAGTAATTTTCCATTTTTTTCATTTTGTTTTTTGGGCGCGCCGGCAAACGAGTCGTCGCTGCGCAAAAGAAGTTCACGCCGTCACGTGTTCCGCTGTATCTTTTAGGCGAAAACAAAGGTGGAAACACCGTAACGCCTAAAAGGATGTCGCTTCACCCGTTCGCGCGGGACAGCTACGCAAGGAAAAAAGATTAAAAGATTTCGACAGGCTCATTCATTAACTGTATGCGGGTTCGGGCGGGCAAAACAAAATGTTGAGTGGCAAACGTGTCGATTCAGATAGCTTTCGGAAGTGAAGAAATCCCTCCTTGTAGAATTGGGGTAAAACCTTTGTGACCTTTGTGCCTATGTGGTCTGCCGAAATTATGTTGTAAAAAGCGAATTCCGATAGTTATTGGAAGGGGAAAATTTCCTCTTTGCGAACTTTGCGTAAGTCTTTGCGTTCTTTGCGGTTAAGCATTCAACAAGCTTTGGAGCCGATGGAGCGCAATGTTCCACAAAGTTTTTCACAATGGACACAACGCCGCCTTCGACGAGCTCAGGCTCCGACCGACGATACGTGGATAAGGTTGGGAAATGCGATACGTTAAATGGTGAATGCATCGATTCCGATAGCAATCTGAACTAGCTTCCCAAAAACGATTCGTTAAGTGGCGAATTCATCAAAATCGGTACCGCATTTTACAGTAACGATTTTCGCAGCCCGGATAGAGGCGGCATCCTTTTTATGGAGCAAAGCGGAATAAAAAGATACAGCCGAAAGCCGGAAATGCTGCCCAAATAAAACGAATCTGAAAGCGCCTTTGAACACGATTAGGCACTAGCAAGTAAAGTGACTAATTCATCGATTCCGATAGCTCAAGAAATAACCACCACAAAAGTGATTTCTTATTAGTACTCCGGCGCAGTCTTGATTCTGTAATTGTTTAATTTTCTTTTCACCAAAGTATTAGTTCTCAGCAATTGTACTGCCAGCGTATGTAATCGAAACCAGTGTTAGTTTTTTGTAAAGCACACAACATTAGTTTTACATTTTCGAAACTTTAAACAGCGTATTATTTAAAGTAAAAATCATTTCGTAATGTATTTCTCTTAACACGATAGCGGGATGTTTGCAACTTAAAATTGCAACTATGAGAAATTTTCTACAATTCCTTTTTTCTATGGTTTGCTTTGCGCTATTTATCCCAAGCACAAACGCACAAACCTTAATCAGTTATTGGGATTTTAACAATAATAGCTCCGCGGAGGCACTACTGACACCTTCGTTAGCGATGTTGCCGAACACCAATATTTCTGTAAATCCGGGAACGCAAAGTGTTTTAGATTTTACGGGCGGAACAGGACAGAATTTCGACATCGAAAATCTAAACGCACGAAATGGCAGTTCTGCCGGAGCGCACCTGCGATTTAACAATCCAATCGGTGGAAGCTTGATTTTTAGCTTGCCTACAAACGGATTTCAAAATCTAATCGTAAAATTCGCAACGCGTCGTTCGGGTCAGGGAGCAGGTACACAAACCTGGTCGTATTCAACTGATGGGACATCCTACACATTACTTCAGACAGTGCAACCCAATAATGGCGATCCGACATTAATTTCTCTAGATTTAGCGGCTATTTCACAAACGAATAACAATCCAAATTTCAAACTCCGTGTCGAATTCGAACAAGGAACAGGCGGAACAACGGGAAACAACCGATTTGATAATTTCACCTTAGAAGGTATCGCTATACCGTCGGCACAGCTTGTTCATTATTGGAATTTCAATAATAGTTCGACGATAGAAACCGTAACCGCAGTTAGTGCAACGCTAGTAGCTGGTGCTAATATTGCCGCAATTCCAGGCGGTATTAGCGCGATAAATTTAGGTGGAACAGGCCAAGATTTCGATCTAGAAAATTTAAATGCACGCAACGGCGACGCGGCAGGAACGCATTTGCGATTTAACGACCCGATTGGCGGTGTGTTGGAATTTAGTGTGCCAACAACTGGTTTTAACGATCTCATTGTGAAATTCGCAACTCGTCGATCAACGCAAGGTGCTGGAAACCAAATCTGGTCGTACACTACCAATGGCACTGATTTCATTACCTTGACAACCATTCAACCCGTTGCTGCGGCACCAACGCTGCAAACGCTCGATTTTACAGAGATACCGGAGGCAGACAATAATCCAAATTTTAAACTTAGAGTGGCTTTTGAGCAAGGAGCCGGCGGAACTTCTGGAAACAATCGTTTCGATAATTTTACCGTAGAAGGAACGCCAATTTCTGGAACCGATGAAGTTGCACCTGTTGTTACGTTTACTCCTTCCAACAACGCAAGTAACGTTGCAGCCGAATCTCAAATTGTCCTGCAATTCAATGAAAACATTCGATTGGTAAACGATAATCCTATTACGGCCGAAAATGTTGCACAAATCGTTGCTCTCAAATTAAATAACGCTAACGGCAATTTAGTTCCATTTACAGCTGCGGTAACAGAAAACACTATTACAATTACACCTTCCGCTCCATTAAATTTCGGACAAACCTACTATGTTGAATTACAGCCGAACGCTGTTGAAGATTTTGCCAACAATGCAATAACCACGTTACAATCGGTTTCATTCACGACGATTTCTCAACAAACACTATTCAATGCAGGCGATTTAGCTTTCGTAGGCTATCGTATGAATGCAACCGCAACCGAAGATGAAATAGCGCTTGTAACTTTTGTCGATATTCTTCCCGGTACGCTCATTCAACTTACCGATTCAAAGTTTACAACCAATCCACAGCCACTGTGTTCAGGCGCAATTACATGGACAGCTTCAGCAACGGTATGTATTCCGGCGGGATCGGTTATAACAATCCAAACTTCGGCACTTACGTCCAATCTAGGCACCGTTACCGGAAACGGATTTGGATTGAGTTCAAACGGCGATCAGGTCATTGTTTATTCGGGAACCGCAGAAAATCCAAATTTTATTACCGCTTTGAGTTCTAATACTTGGGTTGCCGGAAATACCTCATGTTCTGGTAGCTTTTCATTACTTCCAACCGGATTAGTGCTTGGGCAAACCGCTATTTCAGGAGTGTCATTTGCAGGTTCAACACTCGATAACAGTGTAAACGCCTTTTACAACGGACCTCAAACAGGTTCTTATGCCGATATTAAAGCAGCCATTTATACAAACTCTAATTGGGTAGCTACAGCCGCGGGAACCGCTGCACAAGTTTGGCCAACATTTGCATTTCCAGGTGCTTTGCAAGTGCAATCGGCAGTTGTTTTAAATGCGACAACAATTCAGGTAACGTTCAACGCCGATATCAATACATCATCGGCACAAAACGTGCAAAACTACACGGGAATTGCTGGACTTCAACAAGCAAGCGCAGCAGCCAACGTAGTAACATTGCAATTCAATCAAGCGTTTGTGTCGGGAACTTCTTATAGTTTGATTATTTCAAATATTGCCGATCAACAAAACAACTTGTTAGCTTGTCCGTTCACTTTCAACTTTACTTTCAATACAACTATTGCTTTCGACAAAGCGTTTTTAAAAGTTAACGAGGACGCAGGAACACTAACAATCGATTTCGATTTAACCGGACCAGCATCCGCGAGTGTCGAACTTGCCGTAAAACCAGCTGCGTTTAATACCACTAATGCGAATGATTTTTCTTTCACTTCGCAAATTATAAACATTTCGCCGACTTCTACTTTAACGCAATCGGTAACCATTCCAATTACTAACGATTCGCTCGAAGAACAACACGCTGAGTATTTTGTGCTTGAACTTATAAATCCGCAAAATGTATCGATTGTTGGAAATCAGACTATTACCGTTTACATCATCGACAACGATTCGCAAGCACCACAACCAACCAATCAAATAGAATTAAACTATGTGGGTAGCTTCGATCCGTCGGGTTCTAACTCAAGTACTTGTGAGATTGTTGTGCACGATGAAGCTAGTCAGCGTTTGTTTACCACCAGCGCCGTTGCAGGGAAATTAGATATAATCGACTTCAGTAATCCAGCAAATCCAACACTAGTTTCGAGCATCGATATGAATGTTTACGGCGGACTCACATCGGTAGCTGTTAAAAACGGAATCGTAGCCGCCGCTTCTCCAGCACCTGTCGAGCAAGACAATGGTTCAGTTGTATTTTTCGACACCAACGGAACTTTCATCAGTCAAGTTAGCGTTGGCGCTCTTCCAGACATGATAACGTTTACACCAGACGGCACAAAAGTTCTTACAGCGAATGAAGGACAACCCAACGATGCATATACGATTGATCCGGAAGGTTCGGTAAGCATTATCGATATTAGCAATGGCGTGCAAAACCTACAACAGGCAAACGTTCAAACTTTGCTTTTCACGTCGTTTAACGCGCAAGAAAGTGAGCTGGTTACCGCAGGCGTTCGCAAACTAAAATCGAGCAGTACGCTTTCACAAGATTTCGAACCGGAATACATCGCCATAAGTGCCGATTCTCAGAAAGCTTGGGTAAGCTTACAAGAAAACAATGCAATTGCCGAAATTAACTTGGCAACGGCAACAATTAGTGGTGTTTGGCCTTTGGGAGTAAAAGACATGAGTATCCCAGGAAATGGTTTCGACGCGAGCGATAACAACAATGAAGTTTTGATTGCTAACTGGCCAGTGGAATCGTATTACATTCCAGACGCCATTGCCAACTATACCGTAAACGGAATTTCGTATTTGGTAACTGCAAACGAAGGCGATGAAAAAGAGTATGCCGGTTTAAACGAACGAACAACGGTGGGTGCGAATTCATTCGTTTTAGATCCAACAAATTTTCCGAATAGCACCGTGCTGAAACAATCTTTTAACTTAGGTCGTTTTCGTGTTACGAATTTGAATGGTAATGAGGACGCGGATGCAGAATTTGAAAAGATTCGCTCGGTAGGAACTCGATCGTTTTCGATATTCGATGCAAATGCAAAACAGCTCGTGTACGATAGTGGAGACGATTTCGAGCGTTACACTTTAGCAACCATTCCGCAGATTTTTAACGCCGATCACGAATCCAATACACCTAAAGTGCGCAGCCGTTCAAAAGGTCCGGAAGCCGAAGGAGTTGCTTTAGCGCAAATTGCCGATCAAACATTTGCTTTCATCAGTTTAGAGCGCGTTGGTGGGGTTATGGTTTACAATGTTACCGATCCGCTAAATCCAATTTTTGTGGATTACAAGAATAGCCGCAGTACAAGTGCTTATGCTGGCGATCACGGTGCAGAAGGAATAACGTATATCACCAAAGAGCAGTCGCCAGACGAATTCGGATACATCCTGGTGGCTAACGAAATCAGCGGAACCATTACTATTTATGCAATCGACGAAAACGAACTGTCGATTTCAAATCCAATACAAAATCGCGATGTTTTTGCGTTGTTTCCCAATCCAACTTCGGGCGGTATTGTTTACTTGAACAAAGTTTCAGACATCCGTGTTTTTGACCTACAGGGCAAGCTGTTAAAAGAGCAAGCACAAACGCTTACACTTGATGTATCTGGCCTTTCTTCGGGAATTTACATTGTTCAAAACGAAACTGGAATTACGCGAAAGTTAATTGTAAAGTAATCATACAATCGAAAAATGAAGAAAATGGTTGCCCGAATAAGGCAGCCATTTTTTATTTGGGCGCGCCGGCAAACGAGTCGTCGCTGCGCAAAAGTGGTTCACGCCGTCACGTGTTCCGCTTTATCTTTTTTGCCAAAACAGTAGTGGAAATACCGAAGCGCAAAAAAGGATACCGCTGCACCCGTTCGCGCGGGACAGCTACGCAAGCTAAAAAAGGCGAAAAAAGTAAAAGAAGCGAAAAAAGCGAAAAAAGCTAAGAAATGAAAGACTAGTCTTCGACAGGTTCAATCACTAACGAATTGTGGGTTCGGGCGGGAAGATGATATTTTAAATGGTGAATTCATCAATCCCGATAGCTATCGGGACTAGCTTCTAAAAATAGCACAATGTTTCACAAGGTTTTTCTCAATGTACACAAGGCTGCAACGGACTCAAGCAACAGTTTTTTAAGCGCACAGAAAACACTGAAAATCACAGAATTTTGTGGAATATAGAATCGTTGAGGAAAACACAGAACGTGTCAAGCCATCAAAAAATCGTACCATCCTTCGACAAGCTCAGGCTCTCACGATAAGCGGGTTAGGGAGGTAAAATGATACGTTAAGTGGTGAAAGTAGCTGTCAATGCCTGAAATACGTTGACCACTTTTATTAATTAAAATAGATTAAAAATGGCAACAAGATCACAATTCAAAATGACTACAGAGGAGCGGCGCGCGCGTCGTTTTAGTGACAATTTCAAGATTCAAAAAGTTCGCGAGATTGAGCTGGGTAAGACAAAAGTTTCGGAGATTTGCTCACATTATCAAGTAAGGTCTTGTAATGTTTATCGTTGGATCGCTAAATTTGGGAGTATGAAAGATCGCAAGGAACGTTTAATTGTTGAGACCGAAAGTGATACTGCACAACTTTTGGCTTTAAAAAAGAAGGTCGCCGAGCTAGAGCGTATCATTGGTCAAAAACAGCTGATGATCGACTTTAAGGACAAAATGATTGATATTGCAGAGGAAATTTATGGAGTTGACATCAAAAAAAAACTTTCTACCTCGCCCTGCAATATTACTGGCACCACCGAGAGCAATACGCCTTTAGCATGAACCAGCTGTATCGAAGTGTAGGTGTAAGCAAGCAGGCTTTTCATCAGCGAATGGATCGTGTTCGTGTGCAGCTTTGTCAGGAAGAACAGTTATTACTACTGGTTCACAGAATTCGAGAAGATCATCCAACGATGGGTTCTCGAGACATGTACTACAAACTAAAGCCCGAAAACATGGGTCGTGACGCATTTGAAGCTTTCTGTAAACGGGAACGACTCACCGTTGCACGTCCTAAAAATTGGCTTAGAACAACCGACAGTTCTGGAGTGGTCCGATTCGATAACTTGTTGATTAATTTACCCATTACAAGGGTCAATCAGGTATGGCAAAGTGATATCACCTACTTTGAATTAAATGGTAGATTTTATTACATCACATTTATTTTAGACGCCTATTCCAGACGTATTATTGGACACCATACCTCTACGCGCCTACTCACGGAGCATACTACTTTACCAGCCTTACAGATGGCTATTTCTCAGCGAAAAAGCAGTTGTATCAAAGGAGTTATTTTTCATTCCGATGGTGGAGGACAATACTACGACGGGGCGTTTTTAGCGCTAACTGGAGACCACAAAATTATAAATAGTATGTGCGATTATGCCTGGGAAAACGGCAAGGCTGAGCGGATAAATGGGGTGATTAAAAACAATTATTTAAACCATCGACAAATTAACAGCTTTGAGCAGTTAAAGAAGGAAGTTGACCGAAGTGTGTATCTTTATAACAACGAAAAGCCACACATAGAGCTCAAAAGAAAAGCACCAGTTGAATTCGAAAAAAGAATTACCTTTGAATGTACAAGAAAGTCTACTGGAACTAAGAGGCAAGCCAAGTCGGCTTCAATGTTATCAAAAACTTAAACAATGAGTGAAAGCAATAAACAACAAAAAACGGTCAACGTATTTTAGGCATTGACAAGCGAAGTCTAACTTCTAGCTTCTAACTTCTATCTTCCCCGAAATGATACGTAAATTGGTGAACGTCGCGATCCCGATAGCCATCGGGACTAGCTTCCCCTAAAACATTACGTTAAATGGTGAACGTCACCAAGTAACGCTTTTGCAATAGCGATTGGCGCGGAAACCCCGCAGCAACGAGGCACGAGTAAGCGAGGAGTTGCAGCAAAAGCGCGGGCGCCGCTCCATCGATTTTAGATGAAGTAGTTATTTTGCGGCGCATTGCCCAAATAAAAAACCGACAATCTAGCAGTAGAATGTCGGCTTTCAAGAAATAAAACATTGTTTATTAGTCGATTATTGCGTTTAAGGTTGTACTCGGACGCATTGCTTTTGCAACTAATTCGGGATTTGGACGATAATATCCGCCGATATTTTGCGGTTTACCTTGTGAGGCGAGAAATTCGGCATTGATTTCCGATTCGTTTGTACGCAAGGCTTTTGCAATAGGTTGGAACGTATGCTGAAGTTCAGTATCTTTTTCCTGAGTGGCTAGCGCTTCGGCCCAGTACATAGCTAAATAGTAGTGCGAACCGCGGTTACCAATTTGCCCTACTTTTCTTGCGGGAGATTTGTCTTCTTCTAAAAATTTCTCAGTGGCTTTATCGAGGGTTTCGGCAAGTATGAGTGCTTTATCGTTATTCTGAGTCTGACCGAGATGCTCTAACGAAGCACCAATCGCTAAAAATTCGCCAAGAGAATCCCAGCGCAAATAGCCTTCCGTTAAAAATTGTTCGACATGCTTTGGTGCTGAACCTCCAGCTCCGGTTTCAAAAAGTCCGCCGCCGTTCATTAAAGGTACAATCGATAACATTTTTGCCGATGTCCCCAATTCTAAAATCGGAAATAGATCAGTTAAATAATCGCGTAGTACATTTCCGGTAACTGAAATAGTGTCGAGCCCGTTCTTTAACCGCGTAAGTGTGTGAATAGTTGCATCGGTAATATTCATGATGCGAATATCTAGACCAGTTGTATCGAAATCTTTCAAATATTTTTCAACTTTAACGATGAGCTCACGGTCGTGCGCGCGCTTATCGTCTAGCCAAAACACGGCCGGTGTAGCACTTAAGCGTGCCCGGTTTACGGCAAGTTTTACCCAATCTTTTATGGGTGCGTCTTTTACTTGACACATTCTAAAAATATCGCCAGCTTGTACTTTTTGTTGCAAGACTTCTGTTCCATCTGCTAATTTCACGAATACTGTTCCCGCTTCACTAATCTGGAATGTTTTGTTGTGCGAGCCATATTCTTCGGCAGCTTGCGCCATCAAACCAACGTTTGGTACACTTCCCATTGTTGTAGGATCAAATGCGCCGTTTTGTTTGCAAAAATCGATTGTTGCAGTGTATAAACCGGCGTAACTGCGATCTGGAATTAAGGCAACAGTATCTTGTGCACTACCGTCTTTATTCCACATTTTACCACTGGTACGTATCATTGCAGGCATCGACGCGTCGACAATAACATCTGATGGAACGTGTAAGTTTGTGATTCCTTTATCCGAATTTACCATGGCTAAGGCTGGTCGTTCTGCATACAATTCAGCAATAGCTTGTTCAATTTCAGCTTGTTTTGCGTGTCCGTTTAGTTTTTCATAAAGGTCTCCTAAACCATTATTGGGATTGAATCCAATTTCTTTGAGCGTATCTGCAAATTTTTCCAGAACAGGTTTGTAAAATTCAGAAACTACAGCTCCAAACATAATTGGATCTGAAACTTTCATCATGGTTGCTTTCAGATGCACTGAGAGCAATAAATCATCTTCTTTCGCTTTTTCGATTTCGTCTTTTACGAATTGTTTCAAATTTGTTACGCTGAGTACTGCCGAGTCGATTACTTCTCCGGCTTGAAGCGGTGCAGCGCTTTTAAGTTCGGTTATTTGTCCGCTTTCGCTGCGGAAATGAATTGAAAAAGCAGTTTCATCGGCGATAGTTATCGATTTTTCGCTGCTGTAAAAGTCGCCGTTAGTCATACTAGCAACTCTAGTTTTAGAATCAGCCGACCAACTTCCCATACTATGTGGATGCTTTTTAACGTAATTTTTCACGGCTTTTGGTGCTCGACGATCGGAGTTTCCTTCGCGCAATACTGGATTTACGGCAGATCCGAGCACTTTAGCATATCGATTTTTGATTTGGATTTCTTCGGCGTCAACTGCATTTGCGGGATAATCGGGAACGTTAATGCCTTGCGCTTGAAGTTCGGCAATAGCTGCTTTTAGCTGCGGAACTGAAGCTGATATGTTTGGGAGTTTGATGATATTGGCTTCGGGTTTTGTAGCTAACAATCCCAGTTTTGCTAAATCATCCGTGATTTCAAAAGGTAAACGATCGGCAAAAACTGCCATTATTCGAGCTGCGAGAGAAATATCGGCGGTTTCGATTTTGATTTGTGCAGCAGATAAGAATTTTTTTAAAATGGGATACAACGAGTGCGTGGCAAGCATTGGAGCTTCGTCGGTAATCGTGTAAATAATTCCAGCGTTATTTGACATCAGTAAAAATTTTTTAAACCGCGCAAAGATAGCCAATTCTCGTGGAGCTATAACGATTTCTTGGTAATGCTCGAAGTTTTACAGATGCCAAAAAAACAGGGTCTTCTTTTTACGAAATTCATAAAAAAACCCGTTCTCGAGGGAGAACGGGCAGTTGATATTTGAACACTGAAACAAACTATCTTCTCTTGTCGCGGATTTTCGCTTTCTTTCCGGTAAGTTCACGGAAGTAGAAGATACGTGCTCTGCGTACAGAACCTTTTTTGTTGATTTCGATTTTCTGTAAAGCTGGAAGGTTGATTGGGAAGATACGCTCTACACCAACAGCTCCAGACATTTTACGGATTGTAAAAGTTTCAGTGCTACCTGCACCTCTACGCTGAATTACAACACCTTTAAAAAACTGGGTACGTGTTTTTTCACCTTCTTTAATTTCGTAGTACACTGTGATGGTGTCACCTGCTCCGAAATCAGGAAAATCTTTTTTCTCGATTAGCTCGTCGTTTACGAACTTTAATAAATCTGACATTTTATAAAAATTTGATTTAAAATCAGAGCAACATTCACGATTTTCGTCAGAGGTTGGTCTAATGTGGGCGCAAATTTAGTGATAAAATCAATTTAAGCAAATTATTCGCTTGATTATTTAAAGCAGATAAGCCACTGCAATACAGTGGCTTATTAGATAATTTCGCTAATAATTTTAGTGCACTACCTTTTTTGTAGCAATTAAACCGTTAGCCGTTTCCACTTGAACAAGTATCATTTGATTACAAGCAAGGATTGGAGCCGTATGTTTTTGCCCAGAAACGTGATCAGAATTATAGATTTCACGTCCTCGTAAATCGAAAATTCGCACTTGCGTAATTTCTTCACTTTGCGATTCAATGGTAACCGTATCATTTGAATGATAGGCTATAATAGCATTATTTACCTGTACACTATTGTCTGTTCCCAAATTCTGAGCTTCAAAAACCAACTCAAAACGATCGTTAAATTCGCCTATTTCAGAAACAAAATCATAAGCAGAATTACTTAAATTGTGGGTTTGGTTTACTAAGTTATCTTTAATGAAAACGTCTTGCCCTTCCGCGAAAGCGCCATCAACATGATCGATAGCAATACGGTAATTTGCGGCTTCGGTCGCAGTCAGGGATAGTAGTATGACATCAGTTGTTTGGAAAGGTAGGCTTTTTGCTTGAATGCCAAGTCGGATTCCATCAACTGTACTCGCTAGTGCGTTTCCGTCTTTAAGTAACGGACCGTCGAACGCGTCATCAAAGCTATTGGTGGCTCCATTTGCATAACCAACTAAAATCTGATTCATATTTGTACTTCCCGAACTTAAGTTCAGCCAAATACGGTGCTTGTCGTTATTTGCCGTTCTGTAAAACTGCCCTTGGTTGTCGGCAACACGCATCGAATTAGAAAAATGTAAGGTGGTTGGACTACTAACCTTCAATAAAAATCCTTGTCCTGTTTGTATGATACCATTTGGAATTTCACCTCCTGCTAAGCTAGCGATACCTCCCATAAGATTGTATGAAGCATAATTAAGAGCACCGGGTATTTGCACACTATGCGTCCAAAAGTACATTGTGCCTGTAACATCTTGTAAAAGCTGATTGGCATCGATTGGCGAAGGGTAAGGATTACCAATAAAATTATAACCCAAACCATCATGAGTCAGTGTTAACTGGTAGTTTCCGTTGTTCGGAACTCCTGTAAACGATCCGTGAAAAGTTTGTGGTGCCGCGGGTGCATCTAAAAAAGTATTGGGAGCACGAATCATATAACCTTTCCCTAAGTCGAATTCCTGATTCATTGGATTGCTAATCGAGTAGAACGAACTTGTTGACTCGTTCATGCCATAAAATCGGTTGGTTACGGTTAGTGGAGAGAAATTTAGCAAGTTTTGATCTGCCACTGGTGCCGACCAAAAAACGAAATCGAGTCTGCGAATTTCTGCGTGTCTTTTTGAAGTGATATTCCCTTCGTTAGCTACATTCTTGTTTTGTAGTAAGTTGGCGTTATTTTGGAATGTTAAGCTAGAACCTGGCTCCACACTTACTTTTCCATCTACAGTAAAATTGAAACCAGAAGGAACAATAACTACGGCTCCTTCGATTACTTCTATCGAACAAGCACTTAAATCGGCCGGTTCCGAGTAATTTCCTACAAAAATAGCTTTTCGAGCTCCGTCGGGTGCTCCGTCAGACCAGCTTGTACCGTCCCAAAGTGTTGGGATAGTAATGTTTAATACTAATTTTTGAGTTACGCAATTTGTTGTTGTTCCGTAGAACGTTCCTGAGTTTGAATAGGTTTGATTGTTATGCGACCAAGTATAAGGCTCGCACGTATTTATTGTGGTTGTGTTTTCTGAACTAGGCGTAACAGTGACTGAAATTTGGACACGATTTGAAGAATCGGGCGGAATAATTTTCATAAGCGAGTTGGCAATGTAATCGGCAACGATAATTTCATCGTTTGCTGTAATTGCCACACCAGAACAATAACCGATTCCTGTGTCTATGATTTTCTTGTCAGAACCGTCGGCATTCATTTGAACGACTTGTTGGTTCCCATAATCAGCGGCAATAATTTTACCGTTTGGTCGAACTGCCAAGCCAAAAGGATAGCCTAAACCAGTTCCCAAAGATTCGATATTGGTGCCATCGGGGTTCATTCGTTTAACTTTCGCTTGGCTGTCGTCGCCAACAAGTATTTTTCCGTCGCCATCAATCGTTATCCCTCTTGGATTTAGAAATCCAGAACCAATAGTTGTGATTCCCGTACCGTCGGTATTCATTCGTTTTACAGCGTGATTGTACGTGTCGCAGAACCAAATTTTTCCGGAAGCATCAATCGCAATTCCTGTTGGATTGTTAAATCCTGTGGCCAATGTTACTACGTTTGTTCCATCTGCATTCATGCGTAAGATGCTATTGGCAGCCGAATTTGTAAATATAATTTTCCCATCGGCTTGAATAGCAACTCCAGAAGGATTACTAAATCCAGACGCAATAATTTCAACATTTGAACCGTCGGGGTTAGCGCGTCTAATTTGTCCTGAGTTTCTACTGGCAATTACAAGTTTCCCATCGGCTTGAACAGCTACCGCAAATACGTTAAATCCTGTTGTTAAGGTTGAAGTAACCGCTGGTTTTTCTTGTTCCACGTAATATGTGTTTGTAGTCAACGAATCAAAATACTGAAGTGCATTTCCTCCTGTAGAGGCATTATACCAATTGGCGTTTGTGCCAGGTGCAGGTGTCGAAGTTAGATTTTCAACTGTGGCACTATTACAAAAAAACCGACTGTCAGAGCCAATCACATTAACCTTTACAGCTAATCGAGCAGGTGAGGCACAGTTTCCGTTGGTGCTTTCTGCATAATAGGTTGTTCCGTTTACTACCGAAGTCGAACTCGGTAATTCGCTTCCTGCTGTACTGGCGTTAAACCATTTTACATTATTTCCCACAGCATTTAGTGCACCAAGCGTAGTGCTACCGGTATAGATTTGCGACGATTCACCAACGGGTACAGTAGGAGTGGGATTAACGGTTACGGTTACAGGTACACGATTGGAGGTGTAGGCTTCAGTTACTCTCTTTATTTGTTGTCCGTCAGCGTCGGCAACCAGGATACTTCCATTTTCTTCGATGGATAAACCATAGGGACCTACGAAACCTGATGCTAAAATTTCGATGTTTGTTCCGTCTGCACTCAGGCGCTTCAAAGTATTATCGCCTGTATCCACTACTAAAATTCGTCCGTCAGGTTGAACCGCCATGGCACGCGGAACACTTAATTGATTAGAAAGTACAACGATGTTACTTCCGTCTGCATTCATTCTTTTAATCTTATTGCTATACTCAGCTATAAGTATCCTACCTTCATTATCAACAGCTAAACCCGTTACGCTATTGAATCCAGAACCTAATGAAGTTGCGCCAGTTCCGTTTTCGTTAATTCTTCTAATCACACTCAAATGCGGAAATACTATTCTACCGTCATATTGAACAGCTACTGTTGTAACAGCTACATTCGAAGCAAGTGTTTCAATATTTGTACCATTACTTGCCATTCTTGTAATTTTACTGCTTCCATTTTCACATATAATTAAACTTCCGTTTGTCTGTAGAGCCAAACCCCAAGGTAAACTAAATTGTGCAGTATATTGAGTTATTGTACCGTCAGGATTAAATCGTTTAATTATTCCTATGTTATGGTTTGCAACGTAAAATGCGCCTGATAGGTCGGCAGCAACCCCAATTGGTGATTGAAATCCGCTTCCTACTACTTGTACACTTTTAGGTGCAGTTTGCTCTGCGTAGTACGTTCCCGAAGTTAATAGCGCTGAAGATTCTAGTGCAACACCACCGCTCGGAGCTGAATACCATTTTACAGTATGATTAGCAGAAGGTGAGACGGGCATGTCGGATACTGTTTTTGATCCACAGAGGGATACCGCGTTTTCACTGATTTTCTTAACCTTAACAGCTAGTCGGTAGAACGACTCACATAGCCCCGAAGTTTGGCTAGCGTAATACGTGGTGCCATCAATTAAAGCGGTAGTTGCAGGTAAAACAGTGGTGCTGCTGTGCGATGCATACCATTTTACATTTGTTCCCGTAACGCTTAAACTGCTTAATGTGGCATTACCGCTGTAAACTTGTGTATTTAGACCTGCAGGTTTGGAAGATAAACCTACGATGTTAACAGCAACTCCTACGCGAGAACTTTCGCAATTTAGAGAGGTTTGTGTAACGAAATAAGTGCCAAAAGACAATTTGGTCGAGGCACTCAACGGACTGCCACCTGAAGAATTTTGATACCATTTAAGATTCGTTCCTGTTGCAACTAAATTCGCCACTGTTGAACCATGGCAAACATTCTGTGTGCTTGTGGCAGTTGGTGGAGGCGAAATAGCACCAGCCACTATTATTGCCGAGCCAATCATATTATTAGTACATTCAATATTTATGCGACCCGCTTCTACAGTATATGTACCCGGTGTGTTAAAAGACCCAAAATTCAGTTGATAACCAGTACCATTAACAGCTTGCCCGATGATTACGTCGTTTCTTTTTAAATAATATTGAACAAATCGCTGACTTCCTACGAGCGTAATTTGAAAACTTGAGCCTGAGCCGCAAGTTGTGCCGCCGCCCGTAACGTTGTACACCGTTGGTGTGAAACAAGTGTCGGTTATAATGCTTCCAAAATTAGTCCAAACCGGTGCGGTTGTATAACTTAAAAAGCCAGCAGACGGAACGGATAGAGTAGCATTTTGATAATTTATCCCTTCGAAAACACTCGAGTTTATACTCACTGGAAGCTCCTTATGACAATTTACAGTAGTTAATGCAGTGCAATAAACAAAAGCAGACTCTTCGATGGTTGTTATTGTCGACGGTATGTCTACTGTATGTAAACTCGTACAATATGCAAATGCGACAGACCCAATGGTTGTAACTCCTTCGGGTATTTGAATATATTGCAACGATTGACAAAAATAAAAGCTCTGTGATCCAATAGATGTAACAGTTTGCGGAATAACAGCAGAAAATAAATTAATACAATTATTAAAAGTACCCTCTGGAATCGATGTAATAGAACTAGGTAAAGAGGCGTTGGTTAAGTTTGTGCAATTATCAAAGCAAAATGTTCCCATAGAAGTAATGGTGTCTGGTAATTGCATACTATAAAGATCAGTACAATATAAAAATACTGAATCTCCTATTGAAGTTATTGTATTCGGAAAAGAAAGCTCTGAAATGCCAGTATAGGCAAATGCATAACCAGCAATAGACGTTACAGTGTAAAAATCACCATTAT
>CALRVY020000023.1:0-25550 GCA_943371725.1 Pseudanabaena sp. UWO311
AATAACGACCGGTGCTTTTGCTACCGGTCTTTTTGTTGATGCGCCGCTTCGAAATCACTTACATATTATGGCAGAACCCAATCCAGATTTGCAGAAAATTGAAATGCTCGGTGATCAAGCAGGCAGTAAAAAGAATTGGGAGCTTGCTCTGAAATACTACCGTCAGCTTGTTGATGCCAAGCCCTCAGTCGCCAATTACCACTATAAATACGGCGGCGCTTTAGGTATGGTAGCAAAAAACAGTAATAAGTTTAAGGCGCTTGGTATGATCGACGAAATCAAAGAGTCGTTCGAGAAAGCTATTCAATTGGATAAAAATCATATTGAAGCTCGGTATGCATTAATCGAATTGTACTTGGAATTACCCGGTATCGTAGGCGGGAGTGAAAGAAAAGCTCAAAAATACGCCACAGAATTAATGAGTTTTTCACCAATCGATGGAAATCTTGCCAAAGGTAGAATCGCCGAATATTTCAAACGTTACAAACAAGCCGAACACTATTACCTGCAAGCACACAAATTGGGAAACTCTAAAACGACCAAACAAAAATTAATACAGATTTATAAAATTACAAACCAACCAAATAAAATAAACGCCTTAGATTAAAAACCTTTCTATGAAAATTCACTTTATTGCTATCGGTGGAAGCGCTATGCATAACCTTGCTCTCGCATTAAACGCAAAAGGAGACCAAATTACCGGAAGCGACGACGCTATTTTTGAACCTTCACTCTCACGCCTAAAAGCAGCAGGTCTTTTACCAATACAGCTTGGTTGGTATCCAGAAAAGATTTCAAATGATTTAGACGCTGTAGTTCTTGGAATGCATGCAAAAGAAGATAATCCAGAATTGTTGCGCGCAAAAAATCTAGGACTAAAAATCTATTCCTATCCCGAATTCCTCTACGAACAAGGAAAAGATAAAACGCGTGTTGTCATCGGCGGTTCTCATGGAAAAACCTCAATCACTTCCATGGTTTTACACGTGTTAAATTACTGCGATAAACCCGTAGATTACATGGTGGGTGCGCAACTCGAAGGTTTTGAACGCATGGTTTCAATTGAACCTGAAAATGAATTCTTCCTCATCGAGGGTGATGAATACTTATCTTCACCAATAGATCGCCGACCAAAATTTCATCTATACAATCCAAATATAGCCGTCATTAGTGGTATAGCTTGGGATCACATCAATGTATTTCCAACTTTCGATTCTTATGTCGAACAATTTCGAATCTTTATCTCTAAAATTACCGCCGGAGGAATTCTTATCTATAACGAACAAGATGAAGTCGTTAAGAAAATCGTTGATGAAAACACAAGTCCAGTCCGCAAAATTCCGTACACTGTCCCTAACTATGTGATCAAAAATGGAATCAGCTTTCTTAAAACAAGTCAAGGAGAACTTCCACTAGCTGTTTTTGGTGAGCATAACCTAAGTAATCTTGCAGCTGCAAAATGGGTCTGCCAATGCATGGGTGTCGATGAAGCCGATTTTTACGAAGCCATCGTTTCTTTTAAAGGAGCGTCAAAACGACTCGAATTAGTAGCCAGAAATCAAGTCAGTACCATTTTTAAAGATTTTGCACACGCGCCCAGCAAAGTAAAGGCAACCACTGCGGCAGTGAAAAATCAGTTTCAAGACGCTAATTTTATTGCATGTCTTGAATTGCATACGTATAGCAGCTTAAATCCCGAATTTCTTGTGCAGTACAAAAATGCACTCGATTTAGCCGATACCGCTGTTGTGTTTTATGATTTGGAAGCATTGAAAATAAAAGGAATGGCGAAAGTTAGTCCGGAAGACATCAAAGTAGCATTTGATCGCACCGATTTAATCGTCTTTACAAGCGCCGAAGATTTTCGAAAATATATATCAGAACTGCCGCTTGAGTCTCAAAAATCAGTGCTGTTATTAATGAGTTCTGGTAATTACGGAGCGATTGATTTTGACAAAATTAAAGCGAGGTTAGCGTAAAATTCGTACTTTTAGGCTTATTTAAAAGCCAAACAGATGTACGATTTAATAAACGAAGGGCCAATTAATACGTGGCACGAATCCGAGCAACCTCGCGAAAAATTAAGCGCAAAAGGCGTCAACGCACTATCCGATTCTGAACTGTTAGCTATCATTCTCGGTAGCGGTTTTAAAAGCAAATCTGTTGTCGCAGTAGCCCGTCACATGCTAAGTACGCACCAAAACAAGTTGCACGTTCTCGCAAATCAATCGCTAATTGATTTAAAAAAATTCAAAGGAATAGGTACCGCCAAAGCAGTTGCCATCTTAGCCGCTTTCGAACTCGGACGCCGTCGCGAACTCGAAGCCGGTCAAGAACAGAAAAGTTTTACAACCAGCCACGACATGTATCTGTACCTAAAACCACTGATCGGATACCTCGAGCACGAAGAATTTTGGGTCGTTTATCTCAATAATTCCAATAAAATTCTCAGTTCTGCGAAAATAAGTAGCGGCGGTCTAACGTGTACTGTTGTCGATGTTCGTATGATTTTCAAACAAGCACTTCAACTCTCAGCCGTTGCTATTATCTTAGCACACAATCATCCTTCAGGAAATGTCAATCCAAGTAAGCAAGATTTCGATATCACCAAAAAAATCGCCCTTGCAGGAAAACAATTAGATATCACCGTCCTCGATCACATCATTGTTTCTTCCAATAATTATTATAGCTTTAAGCGAGAAGAAGAAATGCCCGAAATCTAAATGAAAACACAGCAAATTCAACATATATTTTTTGATCTCGATCATACCTTGTACGACTTCGAGACCAATTCTGCGAAAGCGTTAGAAGTGGCTTTCGAAAATCTTTCTTTAACGCAACGGGGCATCAATGTAAGCCAATTTCTTCCCATATACGTGCCTATCAATAAAGCACTGTGGGATTTATACAGAGATAATTTAATTACGCAAACCGAGTTGCGCTACAGACGTTTCAAAGACAGTTTCAATCAGCTCAATTTCAGTATTTCTGATGCTGAGATTTCCCTCCTCTCAGATTTATACATCAACGAATTGCCAAACTTCGCCTCGCTTTTTCCCTTCGCTTATGATGTTCTTCAAAAACTTCATAACAGCTATAAATTGCATATAATTACAAACGGATTCGAATCTGTACAACTCAAAAAAATGCAACAAGCTAATATTAATCAGTATTTTAGCACCATAACTCACAGCGAATCGGTTGGTTTTAAAAAACCCGATGTGCGTATTTATAATCACGCGCTTCAAATGGCACAAGCAAATGCAAACGAATCGATTATGATTGGCGACTGTGAAATTGCCGATTACACCGGAGCTTTAAACGCCGGATTGCACGCCCTGCTATTCGATCCAGAAAACCTGTCTAACGTTAACCAAAAGATCACATGCCTGTCTCAATTACCCGAACGTCTCTAAATTCCTTTACGTGTGCCGTACTTTTTCTAACAGCTATTTGTAGTCAAGCGCAGAAAAAACATTTTATCGTTCCTACACAGTTCGATTGGCAAACCAAAGAAAATCAGTACCGAATTAGTACCCTTTTAAAAACACGACTTGCCGAAGCTGGTAATTCCGTTTTTTACAGCAATGAAATCCTTCCCGACGAAGTGCTTACAAATGCCTGCAATAACTTCACAATAAAAGTCGTTCGTTTAGATGGTGCATTCCTTTCAAAATTGCGCATCGACATCGCCGATTGTCAAAATCAAATCGTCCTTCAAAGTATTGTAGGAAGTAGTAAAGATAAATCCTACGATATTGCTTACCGCGAAGCTTTGGAAGAAGCTATAAACGATATTATTCCTAAACTAAAAGTCATCAAACGCAGCGAAGAAACTACTAACAAAAGCAATGCTTCCACAACGGAAGTGCCTGTAAAAACAACAATCAATACCGCGCAAACAGCAAATGCATCGATTTTAGCACAACGAAACTCAAGAGGCTATTCTTTTAGTACAGCGAATGGAATAAACATTCAATTACAACAATCTTCTAAACCAGATGTTTTTCTAGCCTTTCTAGATACTCAACCCGCCGTAGCCTTTTACAACAATGGTAAATTACTAATAGAATACTATGAAGGAAACAAAAAAATAGCAGTTAATTACGAAGTGAAACTGCCTGAATAAAGCTAAATCAATATCCATACTTATCGCCCCAACGCTTTTTCAAAAACGCACGATCTGTAATTTCCCGTGAATTACTTCCCGGTTCGTAAAATTTCGTACCCGAAAGTTCCTCAGGCAAATACTCCTGATAAGCAAAATTGCCTTCAAACGAATGTGCGTATTGATATTCCGCACCGTAGCCCAATTCTTTCATCAATTTCGTTGGCGCATTGCGCAAATGCAACGGAACAGCATACGGCGGAAGCTTCTCAATTAATGCCAAAGCCTCATTAATGGCAACGTAAGTGCTATTCGACTTCGGACTACTAGCCAAATACACCGCACACTGAGCTAAAATAATCCGACTCTCCGGATTGCCAATCGCCGAAACCGCCTGAAATGTACTGTTCGCCAAAACCAAAGCAGTCGGGTTCGCATTTCCAATATCTTCCGAGGCTAAAATTACCAATCGTCGAGCAATAAATTTCACATCTTCACCACCGCTAAGCATTCGGCCCAACCAATAAATCGCCGCATTCGGATCACTGCCACGAATCGATTTTATAAAAGCCGAAACCACATCGTAATGCATCTCACCACTTTTATCATACCGCGACATTTGCTGCTGCGCAACCTCTAAAACCTGAGCATCGTTTATAATAGCCGGCTCCGACGTTTGCGACAACACAACGAGCTCCAACAAATTCAATAATTTTCGCGCATCACCACCCGAATAGCGCATCAAAGCTGTGGTTTCTTCAATTTTTACCTCGCGCGTTTTCAGCAATACATCTTCCGATAATGCGCGTTTGATAAGCGTTTCCATTTCCGGAACGCCAAACGATTCCAAAACATACAATTGGCAACGCGACAAAAGGGCAGGAATTACCTCAAAACTCGGATTTTCTGTCGTTGCACCAATCAAGGTCAACCAACCTTTTTCAACCGCTTCCAGCAACGAATCTTGCTGAGATTTACTAAACCGATGAATCTCGTCGATAAACAACAACGGTTTTTGAGGATCAAAAATGCCACCGCCGCGTTTCGCCCTATCAATTACCTCTCGAACGTCTTTTACACCTGCATTTACAGCACTTAACGAATAAAACGGGCGCTTAGTTTCCGCCGCCAAAAGTTGCGCTAAAGTCGTCTTTCCCGAACCCGGAGGTCCCCAAAATAACAAACTCGGCACCACACCCGATTCAATAAATTTGGTCAAAATCCCATTCGCACCAACCAAATGCGACTGGCTAATGTAATCCCGCAAATCCCTCGGCCGCAACCGTTCCGCTAAAGGTATATCCATTCCGTAAAAGTAATTCTATTTCATAAATCTCAATACTCTCGTCTTAATACTTAAAACTCCCATCTTAATACCAAATCGAAACGTAAAGTGGCAAATTCATCGTAGTCTTAATACTTAATACTTAATACTCCCATCTCAATACTTAATACCAAATCGAAACGTAAAGTGGCAAATTCATCGTAGTCTTAATACTTAATACTCCCATCTTAATACTTTCCAGAAGCTAATCCGCCTATCCACTGCAAGTTTGCATACTTGCGCTTGGTTTTGTCTGGCGTCGCAAAGCGCTTCCTTCGGTCGCATTTGAAACTGCCGTCAAAACACAAACCCAAGCACACAAAGCTTTCCGTTTCTATGCGGGCTAGGGCAATCGCTACCAACAGCAAACCTGACAAAAAAGCAGTACTTTAAAATCGGACTCGTTTTTGCTTACTTCCAATCCGAACTCGATCTCCACAGCAACATGAATTTAAAATTTACACCTGCAACTTGGCTCTTTCCGCTGCTATTCGTTGGTACGCTGTGGCTCATTTTCGGAATCGAAGAATTCTTCAATACCACTTTTGTCGCTTTTTCCCTTAATCCACGAACTTTTTCCGGCCTAGCTGGTGTAATATGCGCACCTTTTCTGCACGCCGATATCGAACATTTATCCAATAATAGCGTTGCGCTACTCGCTTTACTTACATCATTGATCTATTTCTACCGCCGACTCGCATTAAAAGTCGTTGTTATCGGAATCTTACTTTCAGGTATCATCACTTGGGTAATTGGACGCCCTTCCTACCACCTCGGTGCAAGTTCTCTGATTTATGTGGTAGCCTCGTTTCTCATTTTCAAAGGATTGCAAGTGCGGCATTACCGTTTAGTTGCACTTTCTTTTCTCGTAATTTTCTTCTACGGAAGCAGTATTTGGTACATGTTCCCCACTGCCGACGCCGGTATAAGTTGGGAAGGTCATTTATCGGGATTTATAACCGGATTGTTTCTTACCAAAAAATACGCCGATTACAATCCTATTTTCGAACCTAAATACGAGTGGGAAAAACCTGATTACGACCCATCGGCTGATAAATTCATGCAACGATTCGATGAAAACGGAAATTTCGTGAATCCGCCTCCACCAGAGCCCGAACCTGAATCTGTTCCTGAAATTCAGATTTTTTACGACTTTAAACCGCGGAAAGAAGATTCACAATAATCGTTGTCTGATCGCTTCATACAAAAAAGCACCGCACGCCACAGAAACATTAAGCGATTCTATAGTTCCGTGCATCGGAAGCTTTGCTGTAGCATCAACAATTTTCAATACGCTTGGGTTTATTCCGCGATCTTCACTTCCCATAATTATCGCAGAAGGTTTTGTGAAGTCAATATCGTACACCAAAGCAGTTGTTTTTTCAGTAGCAGCTACTACCTGAAAATCGCTACTTTGCAAATAAAATATGGCGTCTTTAATGTGATCTACTTTGGCAATCGGAACGTTAAAAACTGCGCCAGCACTGGTCTTTACAGTATCGCCGTTTACAGGAGCGGCGCCACTTTTCCCAATTATAATTCCATGAACTCCAGTACATGATGCTGTTCGAATAATGGCTCCGAAATTTCGGGCGTCACTAATTTGATCCAAAATCAAAAAAAGCGGAGTCGAAGTTGTTTCAAGTGCTTTTTCAACTAAAGTTTCCAAACTCAAAAAATCAATCGGAGCAATCGTTGCCACCGCGCCTTGATGGTTTCCCGGCGTTAGTTTATTGAGCTTCTCGACCGGAACCTGAGAATAGGAGATTCTCTCGCGATTCATTGTGTTTATTAGCGTTTTCATCAAATCGCTACTGCTATCTTTTTGGATATAAACTTTATCGATCGTTGTTTTTGCCTGAATAGCTTCCAAAATGGCACGTACGCCAAAAATATTCTCTGAGTTTTGCATGTGGCAAAGATAAAAACGTAGTTGAACTTTTACCTCCTTGACCACTGAAATACGGTACATAAGGTTAAAAGTAGCTTTTAAAACTCACATGTGCTAAAGCATTTCGCAACGAATTATCCGTTCCAGAAATTCGAGAAATGGCATAAGTGAAATTGAAAATTCCATTCTTAGTTGCAATAGCAAAACCTGCGCCCGCAGCAAAAACCGACCTAGAAATCGCACTAGTTTGATCGGTAAAATAAGCTAAGTCGCTTAAAACTTGTACTTTCAAGTTGGGAGCAGCAAGATAGTAATAGTTTGTCATCAACGCATTTAGGCTATGACCTTGAAGTATGTTTTCGTTTAAACCGCGCACCGAATTGAATCCACCAAATCGATACAATTCATTAATCAAAATTCGGCGAGACGACAATAAGAAGTTATCTGTATTTACCTGAATACTAAATTTTTCTGTGACGGGAATGTTGTACTGACCACTCAATTTAAATTGCACTTGATCAACTTCGTTACCTTCACGAGTAGATTTACCTTTTCCGATTTTTGCAGAAATGAAATCGTTTTCCCGAAAGTAACCATCTGCGAAAGCAACTCGAGTAAAATCGAAACCAGCGGTGTAGAAAGTTGCTCTAAAATCTTGTAAACGCGACGTGTTCACGGCTTGAATGTCGCTCGATTCGCCACTCTCAAAACCCAAATAAATGCGTGCATTGTGTTTCAATAAATAGCCGATTTCTACACTTGATTTTGAAGTTTGAAACGTACTGTCTTGTCTGAAAATGTTTAGTTGACCTCGCAAAATAAAATTCGAATTGAAAATGTAAGGCAAAGTTCCGCTAATAAAGAAATTGCGTTGTTGCTGCCCATCGGTCTTCCAATTTAATTGAAATTCTTCGCTCGATTTCAAAACATTTACCAAAGCAACATCTAAAAATCCGTTTATAATGAGATCATTATTTGCGTTTTGTATGCCAGCAAAACCTTCAAATCGGTTGTTTTTTACTTTCTCGTCGTAGATATAAAGTTGCGTTGAATCTTTGGTGAATAATACCTCAGACGGACGGGCAATGCGAACAAATTTTAGGTTATTAACTTCGCTTTCAATTCGAGTGATGGTTTGCTCGCGAAAAACAACATCTTGAAAACGACTGCGCAATCGCTTCAAAAAGCTTTTTGGAATTTGAGAATTATCTTGAAAAACCAACTTGTTTATTTTGCGAACGCCATTCTGCGAAAGCAACAGCTTGATAAAAACCTGATCGTTTATTTCATCCACCACCACTGTTTCTAATTGCGATAAAGCCATGCCTTGATCTTGAAGTGTTTTAGCAACTTTATTCAAAACTGTAGTTAAGTTTATTGGTTTTGTTTCTGATGGAAATTTCGAAATGTCAATATAGGTACCAATTTGACTGTAGTCGATTTTCACAGATTCAAATCGCTTGCCAGTAGTACAGTGCATTTTTATAGTGTCTTTTTCAGTTTGAACAGTTCTGCACTGCGCAAACAAATAGCCCGTTTCTCGGATAGAGTCGGTAATTCGTTCTAATTGCGTGTCGGTAGTTAGATTTCTATTCCATTTTAAAAAAAAAGTAGTAGTGTCTCGCGGATACGCAACGTTTATGTTGATAATTTTCTGACCAAAAACGAGGTTTTGAAAAAGCAGTAGAAGCAGTAAATAAAGCGTTTTGGAACTCATATAACCCATAACGTAAAAGTATCGGAAAATCTTTTGCAAAAGCTACTTTTAGAATTGTATTGAAAATTAATAGTTTAAGATTTGGAAGCATAAATATTATTTCTACCTTTGCAACCCCGTAAAAAGCGGGAATTTAGAAATTTTAGAAACTTGTAGTATTAATTATGCCAACAATTCAACAATTAGTAAGAACTGGAAGAACCCAGATAACTAAGAAGAGTAAATCGGTTGCATTAGATTCTTGTCCACAAAGACGAGGAGTTTGTACTCGTGTTTACACCACTACACCGAAAAAACCAAACTCTGCAATGCGTAAAGTTGCGCGTGTGCGTTTGACAAATGGTAATGAGGTTAACGCGTACATTCCTGGTGAAGGACACAATCTTCAAGAGCACTCGATAGTATTAGTTAGGGGAGGAAGGGTAAAAGACTTACCTGGAGTTCGTTATCACATTGTTCGAGGTGCACTAGATACATCTGGTGTTGCCGGTAGAACACAAAGACGCTCTAAGTACGGTGCTAAACGCCCAAAAGAAGCTAAAAAGTAATTCAAACTTTTAAGAAAAAGACATGAGAAAAAGACAGGCAAAAAAGAGACCTCTTTTACCAGATCCTCGTTTTAACGATCAATTAGTTACACGTTTTGTGAACAATTTGATGTGGGACGGTAAAAAATCTACCGCTTTTAAAGTATTTTACGATGCAATTGATATCGTAGAAGCTAAAAAACAAGATGCTGAGAAACCAGCTTTAGAAGTTTGGAAAGATGCACTAACCAATGTGATGCCTCACGTAGAAGTACGTAGCCGTCGAGTAGGTGGAGCAACATTCCAAATTCCAATGCAAATCCGACCAGACCGTAAAATTTCTATGGCAATGAAATGGTTAATCCTTTACGCGCGCCGCAGAAACGAAAAGTCAATGTCTCAAAAACTTGCTGCCGAAGTTTTAGCTGCTGCTAAAGAAGAAGGTGCTGCGGTTAAAAAGAGAATGGATACTCACAAAATGGCAGAAGCTAACAAAGCGTTTTCACACTTTAGATTCTAATCGGAAATGGCAAGAGATCTTAAATATACAAGAAATATCGGTATTGCCGCGCACATTGATGCGGGGAAAACAACCACCACGGAGCGTATCTTGTTCTACACAGGAAAATCGCACAAAATTGGTGAAGTACACGATGGAGCTGCTACCATGGACTGGATGGCGCAAGAGCAAGAGCGTGGTATTACCATTACCTCTGCGGCGACAACTTGTGAGTGGAATTATCCTACAGCGCAAGGTAAATTGATCGCAGATTCTAAACCATATCACTTTAACATCATCGATACGCCTGGACACGTTGACTTTACCGTGGAGGTAAACCGCTCACTTCGCGTACTTGACGGATTGGTATTCTTGTTTTCAGCTGTTGATGGTGTAGAACCACAATCGGAAACAAACTGGCGCTTAGCCGATCAATACCGTGTTCCACGTATGGGATTCGTTAACAAAATGGACCGTCAAGGGTCGAACTTCTTGGCTGTATGTCAGCAAGTTCGTGATATGTTGAAGTCAAATGCTGTGGCTATCACACTTCCTATCGGCGATGAAGCTGATTTTAAAGGAGTAGTTGATTTGGTGAAAAACCAAGCAATTGTATGGCATGATGAAACTCTTGGAGCTACATTTGATATTGTTGACATCCCAGCCGATATGGTTGATGAAGTTAAAGAATACCGCTCTATCTTAATCGAAGCAGTTGCTGATTATGATGAAAACTTGTTGGAGAAATTCATGGAAGATGAAAATTCGATAACAGAAGATGAAATCAATTCAGCGCTTCGTGCAGCAACAATGGATATGGCAATTATTCCTATGATTGCAGGTTCATCTTTCAAGAACAAAGGTGTACAATTCATGCTTGATGCTGTTTGTAAATATTTGCCTTCTCCCTTAGATAAAGAAGGTATCGAAGGAATTCATCCAGACGATGCTGATTTGTTAGAAGAAGATCAAACCAAAATCATCAGAAGACCAGATGTTAAAGAGCCGTTCGCAGCTTTAGCGTTTAAAATCGCTACCGATCCTTTCGTGGGTCGTTTGGCTTTCTTTAGAGCGTACTCAGGTCGTTTAGATGCGGGTTCATATGTGTTGAATACACGTTCAGGAAACAAAGAACGTATCTCTCGTATCTATCAAATGCACGCTAACAAACAAAATCCAATCGATTTCATCGAAGCGGGTGATATTGGAGCAGCAGTTGGTTTTAAAGATATTAAAACGGGAGACACACTTTGCGACGAGAAAAGTCCGATTATTTTGGAGTCGATGAAGTTCCCTGCGCCTGTTATCGGTATCGCAATCGAACCAAAAACAAAAGCTGACGTGGATAAAATGGGTATGGCTCTTGCAAAACTTGCAGAAGAAGATCCAACTTTTACCGTTCGTACAGATGAGGCATCAGGTCAAACAATCATTTCAGGAATGGGCGAGTTACACCTCGACATTCTAGTTGACCGAATGAAACGAGAATTCAAAGTTGAGGTTAATCAAGGTGAGCCACAAGTTGAATACAAAGAAGCGTTTACTAAATCAGCTACGCATAGAGAAACTTATAAAAAGCAATCAGGTGGTCGTGGAAAATTCGGAGACATTGTCTTCCGTTTAGAGCCAGCTGAAGAAGTTGACGGGAAAGTTCCGGTTGGACTTCAGTTTGTTAACGAGGTAAAAGGTGGTAACGTTCCTAAGGAATATATCCCTGCTGTAGAGAAAGGCTTCCGCGAAGCTATGAAAACAGGTCCGTTAGCTGGATATCAAGTTGATAGTTTAAAAGTTACTCTTTTAGACGGTTCGTACCACCCTGTGGATTCTGATGCGCTTTCGTTTGAATTAGCTGCTAGAATGGGTTACCGTGAGGTTGCTAAAGCTGCGGGTGCTATCATTCTTGAGCCGATTATGAAAATGGAAGTTATTACTCCGGAAGAAAATATGGGAGATATCGTAGGTGATATTAACCGTCGTCGCGGACAAGTTAACGACATGGGTGACCGAAATGGCGCAAAAACAATAAAAGCAGATGTGCCACTTTCTGAAATGTTTGGTTACGTAACAACTTTACGTACCTTGTCTTCAGGTCGTGCAACTTCAACAATGGAATTCTCACACTACGCTGAGACTCCTGCGAATATTTCCGAAGCAGTAATCAAAAAAGCAAAAGGTAACGCTTAATTTTAAAGAAAATGAGTCAAAAAATCAGAATAAAATTGAAGTCTTACGACCACATGTTGGTTGATAAATCTTCGGAGAAAATTGTGAAGACCGTGAAAAGTACCGGAGCTGTTGTTACCGGGCCAATTCCACTTCCAACACACAAGAAACTTTTTACTGTGTTGCGTTCGCCACACGTAAATAAGAAAGCTCGTGAGCAGTTCGAAGTAATGTCGTACAAGAGATTGATCGATATTTACTCTTCATCTTCAAAAACTATCGACGCATTAATGAAACTTGAATTGCCTAGCGGCGTTGAAGTGGAAATTAAAGTGTGATGCTTCGTAAGCAATAAGTCAAATCCGTCGGACACAGTTCGGCGGATTTTTTTT
Organism: Pseudanabaena sp. UWO311; assembly: GCA_943371725.1. Lineage (GTDB taxonomy): Bacteria > Bacteroidota > Bacteroidia > Flavobacteriales > Flavobacteriaceae > Flavobacterium. The sequence continues at coordinate 12,622 of CALRVY020000023.1, forward strand.
TGAAGAAAATTCAGCTCAAAGATTCCTTTATGAAAGTAATTTCGTCAAAACGTACAGTGAATATCAAGTGTTTTACGCGATGAATTCCTTATAGTGGACTCATCGCTACTGAAACTGAAGACATCGGCATTTGCTCAGAACGGTCGATTTATTGCTAGATGAATTAAGGGATTTTAGTATTGCTATTTAACTTTTTTAAGTTGTTAGAAAAACTTCTTAAAAAAAGGAATATCAATAGTTTGCAATACAAAATAAAAATATTACTTTTGCGCGCTCTCTTGGGAGTAGTATGCACTATTCTCAAATTTAATAATTTATAATTAATTTAATATGTCTGGGTTAATTGGAAGAAAAATCGGCATGACCAGCATCTTCGACGAGAACGGGAAGAATATTCCTTGTACCGTGATCGAAGCTGGACCATGCGTTGTTACCCAAGTCAGAACCAAAGAGGTCGACGGGTACGAAGCGTTGCAACTTGGTTTCGATGACAAAACTGAAAAGCACAGTACAAAAGCTGCTCTTGGTCATTTCAAGAAAGCGGGAACTGTAGCTAAAAAGAAAGTTGTCGAGCTTCAAGAATTTGCATCGGAACAAAAATTAGGAGACATCATTGATGTTACAATCTTCGAAGAAGGAGAATTTGTAGACGTTCAAGGTGTTTCAAAAGGTAAGGGATTCCAAGGTGTTGTTAAACGCCACGGATTTGGTGGTGTTGGTCAGTCTACTCACGGTCAGCACAACCGTTTAAGAGCCCCAGGTTCTGTGGGAGCTTCGTCTTACCCATCTCGCGTATTCAAAGGAATGCGTATGGCCGGCCGTATGGGTGGCGAAAATGTAAAAGTTCAAAACCTTAGAGTTTTAAAAGTGATGGCGGAGAAGAACTTACTTCTTGTTAAAGGTTGCGTTCCAGGTCACACAAACTCTTATGTAATCATTCAGAAGTAATGGAAGTAAAAGTTTTAAATACCAGCGGAAAAGAAACAGGTAGAACAATTACACTATCTGATTCAGTTTTTGGAATTGAGCCTAATAAGCACGCCATTTACTTAGATGTTAAGCAATACCTTGCTAATCAACGTCAAGGAACACATAAAGCGAAAGAGCGTAACGAAGTTACGGGTTCTACGCGCAAAATCAAGAAACAAAAAGGTACGGGTACCGCTCGTGCAGGTTCTGCTAAAAGTCCTGTTTTCAAAGGTGGTGGTACAATTTTTGGACCTCGACCAAGAAGCTATTCCTTCAAACTTAACAAAAATGTGAAGCGTTTAGCACGTCGTTCGGCTTTGAGCTTAAAAGCAAATGAGTCTTCTTTAATCGTTCTTGAGGACTTTACGATAGATACGCCAAGCACTAAGGGTTTTATTAACATCCTGAAAGCATTGGGGTTAGATAGCAAAAAATCTTTATTCGTGTTGGGTGAGTCTAATAATAATGTATATTTGTCCTCACGCAATTTGAAGGCTACCTCTGTTGTAACAGCCTCAGAATTAAACACTTACAGCATTCTTAACGCTAATTCTTTAGTTGTTTTAGAGGGCGCTTTGGAAGGAATTGTAGAGAATTTAAATAAATAAGACGCAAATGGAGATCCTAGTTAAGCCAATTGTAACTGAAAAAGTTACCAAACAAAGCGAGGTTTTAAACCAGTATGGCTTTGTAGTGGAGCGTCGCGCTAATAAAGTTCAAATTAAGAAAGCTGTTGAAGCTGCTTATGGAGTAACTGTTGTTAGTGTGAACACAATGAACGTTCGTCCAGATCGCTCTACAAAATATACCAAAAGCGGAATGATTCACGGCAAAACAAATGCAATCAAAAAGGCAATTGTCGAAATCGCTGAAGGTGAAACAATCGATTTATATAATAACAACATCTAATACAAGGCAGAACAATGTCAGTTAGAAAATTAAAACCTATTACCCCGGGTCAGCGTTTTAGAGTTGTGAATAGTTTTGACGCTATTACAACTGATAAGCCGGAGCGTTCATTACTCGCACCGATAAAAAAATCTGGAGGTAGAAATAGTCAAGGAAAGATGACCATGCGCTACACAGGTGGTGGTCACAAAAAACGTTATCGTGTTATTGATTTCAAAAGAACAAAAGCGGGAATTCCTGCTACTGTGAAATCTATCGAATACGATCCAAACAGAACTGCTTTCATCGCTTTATTGGCTTATGCCGATGGTGAGAAAACATACATCATTGCACAAAATGGTTTACAAGTAGGTCAAACGGTTATGAGCGGTGCAACTGCTCAACCAGAGATCGGAAACACTATGCCATTGTCGCAAATTCCTCTGGGAACTGTAATCTCTTGTATTGAGTTACGCCCAGGTCAGGGAGCTGTTATTGCTCGTTCTGCTGGTACTTTCGCGCAGCTTATGGCTCGTGACGGAAAATATGCAACAATTAAAATGCCATCCGGTGAAACTCGATTGATTTTGTTGACTTGTTCAGCAACTATCGGTGCAGTTTCAAACTCGGATCACCAATTGATCGTGAGCGGTAAAGCCGGTCGCAGTCGTTGGTTAGGTCGTCGTCCAAGAACAAGACCAGTAGCAATGAACCCTGTCGATCACCCAATGGGTGGTGGTGAAGGTCGTTCTTCTGGAGGACACCCAAGATCTAGAAAAGGTTTACCTGCTAAAGGATACAGAACCCGTTCTAATCAAAATCCGAGCAACAAGTACATTGTAGAACGTAGAAAGAAATAATAAGAGATGGCACGTTCATTAAAAAAAGGACCTTTTGTTCACTATAAATTAGAGAAAAAGGTATTAGAAAATAGCGAGAAAGGAAATAAGGCTGTAATCAAAACGTGGTCTCGTGCTTCGATGATTACTCCAGATTTCGTAGGTCAAACAATTGCAGTACACAATGGTCGCCAATTTGTTCCAGTATACGTTACTGAGAACATGGTAGGACACAAACTGGGCGAATTTTCGCCAACACGTTCGTTCCGCGGTCATGCCGGTGCTAAAAATAAAGGTAAAAAATAAGCAGTTATGGGAGTTCGTAAAAGAGAAAGAGCTGAAGGCATTAAAGAAGCTAATAAACAAGTTGCTTTTGCTAAACTAAATAACTGTCCTTCTTCTCCAAGAAAAATGCGTTTAGTCGCTGATTTAGTAAGAGGCCAGAAGGTGGAAAGAGCATTGAGTCTTTTGAGATTCAGCTCTAAAGAAGCTTCACGAAAGTTAGAAAAACTATTGTTATCTGCCATCAACAACTGGGAACAGAAAAATGAAGGTGGTGATGTTAGTACAGCTGGACTGTTCGTTAAAGAAATCCGCGTTGACGGTGGTATGATGTTGAAAAGACTACGTCCAGCACCTCAAGGTCGCGCACACAGAATTAGAAAACGTTCTAACCACGTTACCGTAGTTTTAGGACAAGCAGATAATACACAAAGCAATTCATAAGCAGTATGGGACAGAAGACAAATCCAATTGGTAACAGACTTGGGATCATCAGAGGTTGGGATTCTAACTGGTTCGGTGGTAATGACTACGGCGACAAAATCGCTGAAGACTACAAAATCAGAAAGTACATCCATGCTCGTTTATCAAAAGCTAGTGTTTCTAAAGTAATCATCGAGAGAACTTTAAAACTTGTAACCGTTACTATCACCACCGCTCGTCCGGGAATTATCATCGGAAAAGGCGGACAGGAGGTAGACAAGTTGAAAGAGGAATTGAAGAAGATTACCGACAAAGAAGTTCAGATCAATATTTTCGAAATCAAAAGACCTGAGCTAGATGCATTTCTTGTTGCTTCAAGCATTGCACGTCAGATTGAAAGCCGTATTTCTTACAGAAGAGCGATCAAAATGGCTATTGCAGCTTCGATGCGCATGAATGCTGAAGGTATCAAAGTTATGATTTCAGGACGTTTGAATGGTGCTGAAATGGCGCGTTCAGAGTCTTTCAAAGAAGGTCGTATTCCTTTGTCTACTTTCAGAGCCGACATTGATTATGCTTTGGCTGAAGCACATACAACTTATGGTCGTATGGGAATCAAAGTTTGGATTATGAAAGGAGAAGTTTACGGAAAGAGAGATCTTTCTCCACTTATCGGAATGGATAAGAAGCAAGCGGGAGGTAATTCAGGTAAGTCTGATGCACCACGCGGAGGAAAATCAAACTTTAACAAGGGTCCAAAATCGGATGCTCGTAAACGCAAATAATTTTTAAAAGTAAAATCGAATGTTACAGCCTAAAAGAACGAAGTACCGTAAGGTACAAAAAGGTAGAATGAAAGGGAACAGCCAAAGAGGCCACGAACTTTCAAATGGCATGTTCGGAATTAAATCTGTGCACGAAACAGGCATGTTCTTAACCTCACGTCAGATCGAGGCAGCTCGTATTGCAGCTACTCGTTATATGAAACGTGAAGGACAACTTTGGATCAAAATCTTCCCAGATAAACCAATCACCAAAAAACCTCTAGAGGTACGTATGGGTAAAGGTAAAGGTGCTGTCGAATATTGGGCAGCAGTTGTTAAGCCAGGAAGAATCATGTTCGAAGTTGGTGGAGTGCCATTGGCAGTTGCAAAAGAAGCTTTGCGCCTTGCGGCTCAAAAACTTCCAGTGAAAACTAAATTTGTAATCGCTAGAGATTTCGAAGCCTAATCTGTTAATTATGAAACAATCAGAAATTAAAAATCTTTCCGTAGAGCAACTACGAGAAAACTTAAGCCAGGCCAAGAAAACTTACAACAGTTTGAAGATGGCTCACGCGATCTCTCCAATCGAGAATCCGCTTCAGATCAGAACTGTTCGCCGAACAGTCGCTCGTCTTGCTACTGAAATAACTAAACGTGAGCAACAATAATTCTGTATTATGGAAGCTAAAAGAAATTTAAGAAAAGAGAGAATCGGTGTTGTGACTTCCAATAAAATGGAAAAGTCAATCGTTGTGGCTCAGGTAACACGTGTAAAACACCCACTATACGGTAAATTCGTATTGCGCACTAAGAAATTCGTTGCGCACGACGAGAAAAACGACTGTAACATTGGAGATACTGTTCGCATCAGCGAAACACGTCCAATGAGTAAAACAAAGTGTTGGAGATTAGTAGAAATCATTGAAAGAGCTAAGTAATGGTACAACAAGAAAGTAGATTAAAAGTTGCGGATAACACCGGTGCTAAAGAAGTACTGACCATCCGTGTGCTTGGAGGTACTAAGCGCAGATATGCCTCTGTTGGCGATAAAATTGTAGTTTCAATCAAAGATGCTACTCCAAACGGAAACGTAAAAAAAGGAGCTGTATCAACTGCTGTAGTAGTACGTACTAAGAAAGAAGTACGTCGTGCAGATGGTTCTTACATCCGTTTTGACGATAATGCTTGCGTACTTTTGAACGCCGCTGGTGAAATGCGCGGAACCCGTGTTTTCGGCCCAGTTGCAAGAGAACTTCGCGAAAAGCAATTCATGAAAATTGTATCACTTGCACCTGAGGTGCTTTAATTTTAGGAGACAATGACTAAGTTAAAAATTAAATCAGGAGACGTAGTTCGCGTTATAGCAGGTGATCACAAAGGTGCCGAAGGCAAAGTTGTACGCGTAGATCGCGAAAAGAACAGAGCAATCGTTGAAGGGGTAAACATGGTGTCTAAGCACACAAAGCCTAGCGCTAAAAATCCTCAAGGCGGTATTATTAAAAAAGAAGCTCCTATCCATATCTCAAACATATCGTTAATCGATCCGAAGTCTAAAGAGACTACTCGCGTTGGTTTCCGTGTTGAAGGAGATAAGAAAGTGAGATTTTCTAAAAAATCAAATCAAGTATTGTAGTTATGGCTTATATCCCTAGACTTAAAGAAGAATATAAAGCCCGCGTTATCGCTGCTTTAAAAGAAGAATTCGGTTATAAAAACGTAATGCAAGTTCCAAAATTGGAGAAAATCGTTTTAAGCCGTGGTGTTGGTGCTGCTGTATCAGATAAGAAATTAATCGAGTATGCAGTAGACGAATTGACTAAAATCACAGGTCAAAAGGCGGTTTCTACAATTTCTAAAAAAGACGTTGCGTCGTTTAAGCTCAGAAAAGGTATGCCGATTGGTGCAAAAGTAACCCTTCGTGGGGAGCGTATGTACGAATTTTTAGATCGTTTGATTACTTCAGCACTTCCACGTGTTAGAGATTTCAACGGTATTAAAGCTACTGGTTTCGACGGTCGTGGTAATTACAACCTTGGTGTTACTGAGCAAATCATCTTCCCTGAAATCGATATCGATAAAGTGAATAAGATATCTGGTATGGACATCACTTTTGTAACAACAGCAAAAACAGACAAAGAAGCGAAATCACTTTTGGCAGAATTAGGTTTACCATTTAAAAAGAATTAAGGATGGCTAAAGAATCAATGAAAGCACGTGAAGTTAAACGTGCAAAAACTGTAGAGAAATACGCTGCGAAAAGAAAAGCACTTTTAGAAGCTGGCGACTATGTTGGTCTTCAAAAATTGCCTAAAAACGCTTCACCAGTAAGAATGCATAACCGTTGTAAACTTACAGGTCGTCCGAGAGGGTACATGCGTCAGTTTGGAATTTCACGTGTTACATTTCGTGAAATGGCAAACATGGGATTGATCCCTGGCGTTAAAAAAGCTTCTTGGTAATTAAAAAAGAGTATCAATTGGTTTAAGGTTCGCCGCGAGAGACGTAGGCGAAAACCAAAACCGCAATTATTTAAATATGTACACAGATCCAATCGCAGATTATCTGACCCGAGTACGAAACGCTGTGGCGGCAAACCACAAAGTTGTTGAGATTCCGGCTTCTAATCTGAAAAAAGAAATCACTAAGATTTTGTTCGATCAAGGTTATATCTTGAGCTACAAATTCGAGCAAAACACCGTACAGGGTACGATTAAAATCGCTCTCAAATACGACAAAGAAACCAAAGAGCCGGTAATAAAAGACATTCAGAGAATCAGTAAGCCTGGTTTGAGAAAGTATGCTGGTGCTACAGAAATCCCAAGAATCTTAAATGGTCTTGGTATCGCAATTGTATCAACTTCAAAAGGTTTGATGACCGGTAAACAAGCACGCCAATTGAATATTGGTGGTGAAGTTATCTGTTACGTTTATTAATTTTAATCCCGCAAGAAATGTCTAGAATAGGTAAAAACCCCGTTTCGATTCCTGCAGGTGTTACAATAAACTATGCAGATGGTATCCTTACAGTAAAAGGAAGTAAAGGTCAGCTTACGCAAACAATCAGCGATGTGGATCTTAAAATAGAAGATAACCAAATCGTGGTGGAGCGTTCTTCAGATCACAAAGATCAACGCGCTAAACACGGTTTGTACAGATCACTAATCAATAACATGATTATCGGTGTTTCTGAAGGTTTTACAAAAGAATTAGAATTAGTTGGTGTAGGTTATAGAGCTTCAAATCAAGGACAAAAGCTTGATCTAGCTCTTGGCTTTTCTCACAACATCATCCTTGAAGTTGCTCCTGAAGTAACCTTGGAAACGATTTCTGAGAAAGGTAAGAACCCTATCGTGAAACTAACTTCATACGATAAACAATTGTTAGGTCAAGTAGCTGCTAAAATCCGCGGATTCCGTAAGCCAGAACCTTACAAAGGAAAAGGTGTGAAATTCGTAGGTGAAGTATTGAGAAGAAAAGCAGGTAAATCAGCTTAAAAATATTAGATTATGTCATTAACAAAAACTGAAAGAAGACAACGTATCAAATTCAGAATCCGTAAAATCGTTTCGGGTACTGCTGCTAAGCCACGTTTGTCGGTGTTTAGAAGTAATAAAGAAATCTATGTTCAGCTGATTGACGATGTTCAAGGTGTTACCATCTTGGCAGCTTCATCTCGCGACAAAGACGTAGATTCTAAAGGTACCAATACCGAAGTTGCAACAGCTGTAGGAAAAGCTATCGCTGAAAAAGCACTTAAAGCAGGTATCGAGAATGTAACATTTGATCGTGGTGGTTATTTATACCACGGTCGTATTAAATCACTAGCCGAAGGCGCAAGAGCCGCTGGTTTAAAATTCTAATCGAAGATGTCAAAGTATAAAAACGTAGAATTCGTAAAGCCTAGCGGTCTTGAATTGAAAGATCGATTGGTGAGTGTAAACCGTGTAACGAAAGTTACTAAAGGTGGACGTGCTTTCGGTTTCTCTGCCATCGTAGTAGTTGGCGACGAAAACGGAGTCGTAGGTCACGGTTTAGGAAAATCTAAAGACGTATCTGAAGCTATTGCTAAAGCAGTAGAAGATGCGAAGAAGAACTTAGTACGTGTACCACTTAGTGGACAATCAGTTCCTCACGAGCAAAAAGGTAAGTTTGGTGGTGCTAGAGTATTTCTGATGCCTGCATCTCACGGTACTGGAGTTATTGCTGGTGGTGCTGTACGTGCGGTATTGGAGTCTGTTGGTATTCACGACGTACTTTCAAAGTCGCAAGGTTCATCAAATCCACACAACGTAGTTAAAGCTACTTTCGATGCGTTACTTCAAATGAGAAGTGCACACACTGTAGCAAAACAACGTGGTATTTCATTAGATAAAGTGTTTAAAGGTTAATTCAGCGAATCATGGCAAAAATTAAAGTAAAACAAGTTCGCAGCAAAATCAATTGCCCGCTAACACAGAAAAGAAGCTTAGAAGCTCTTGGACTACGCAGAATGGGTCAAGTTGTAGAACACGAAGCTAATCCTGCAATTCTCGGAATTATCAATAAAGTTAAACACTTAGTTTCTGTTGAAGAAGCTAACTAATCCGTAAACTATGAACTTACATAACTTACAACCTGCAGAGGGATCTACGCACAACCAAAATAAGCGCGTAGGTCGTGGAGAAGGATCCGGTAAAGGCGGAACTGCTGCACGTGGTCACAAGGGTGCAAAGTCTCGCTCAGGTTATTCTAAAAAGATCGGATTTGAAGGTGGTCAAATGCCCCTTCAAAGACGTGTTCCTAAATTTGGTTTCAAAAATATCAACAGAGTAGAGTATCAAGGAATTAACTTAGATACGATTCAATCTCTGGTTGATGCGGGTGCTATTTCAGACTCCTTAGATTTCGCTACAATGGTGGAATTTCGTTTAGCTACAAAAAATGAAGTAGTTAAAATTTTAGGAAGAGGTACACTTACTGCCAAAGTAAAAGTTAGTGCACATAAATTTACTGCAACTGCAAAAGCCGCTATCGAAGCAGCTGGAGGCGAAGTAGTTAGTTTGTAATATAAGAATCTGATGAAGAAATTTTTCGAATCTGTATCAAATATCTGGAAAATCGACGAGTTGCGTACACGTATCTTGTTGACTCTTGGTTTACTCTTAGTTTACCGGTTTGGTGCCCATGTAACTCTTCCCGGAGTTGATGCTACACAATTAAATTCATTGGCTGGGCAAACTAAAGAAGGTATCGGGTCTATTCTGGATATGTTCACAGGCGGAGCATTCTCAAAAGCTTCTGTATTTGCACTTGGAATCATGCCTTACATCTCTGCCTCGATTGTAGTGCAGTTGATGGGAATTGCAATTCCGTATCTGCAAAAATTACAAAAAGATGGTGAGAGCGGTCGTAAGAAGTTGAATCAAATCACTCGTTGGTTAACAATTGCTATTACGCTCGTTCAAGGTCCTGGCTACATCTATAATTTGTACGCAACTTTACCGCAACAAGCTTTCTATCCAGAAGTTAGTACTAACGTTTTTATCTTCCTATCAGTTGTAATTCTTACTACCGGTACCATATTCTCAATGTGGTTAGGTGAAAAAATCACAGACAAAGGAATTGGAAACGGTATTTCGCTTTTAATTATGGTTGGTATCTTGGCAAGACTTCCTCAGTCGTTCTTGCAAGAATTCACTTCTACTATAACAAATAACAATGGCGGACCAATGATTTTAGTAATTGAAATTATTGCCTGGCTGCTTGTTATTATGGCTTGCGTACTTTTGGTAATGGCTGTCAGAAAAATCCCTGTACAATACGCACGTCGTACTGTATCTGGTGATTTCGAACAAGACATTAACGGTGGCAATCGTCAATTTATTCCGCTGAAGTTAAATGCTTCGGGCGTTATGCCAATCATTTTTGCACAAGCAATCATGTTTATTCCCGCGGCTGTTGCCGGTTTGTCTCAGTCTGAAACTTCGACAACTATAGCAACGACTTTTAGTGATCTATTCGGATTCTGGTATAATTTTGTTTTCGCAACATTAATTATCGTATTTACATATTTCTATACTGCTATTACTGTTCCAACGAACAAAATGGCAGATGATTTGAAAAGAAGTGGTGGTTTTATTCCTGGAATCAGACCTGGAGTTGAAACGTCTGATTATTTGGATAGAATTATGTCTTTGATTACATTTCCAGGTTCTTTATTCCTAGCACTTCTTGCTGTGTTCCCAGCGATAGTAGGTAGCTTAGGTGTGCAACAGTCATGGGCAATGTTCTTCGGAGGTACCTCTTTGATCATTATGGTAGGTGTTGTTATTGATACGGTGCAACAAGTAAATTCTTACTTACTCAATAAACACTATGACGGTTTAATGAAGGCAGGTAAAAATCGTAAAGCTGTAGCATAAATTATGGCAAAACAAGCTGCAATCGAACAAGACGGATCTATCATTGAAGCATTGTCAAATGCAATGTTTCGTGTCGAATTGGAAAATGGGCATATTGTTATCGCTCATATTTCTGGAAAAATGCGCATGCACTACATCAAATTGCTTCCGGGTGATAAGGTGAAACTAGAAATGAGTCCTTACGACTTGTCCAAAGCAAGAATAACTTATAGATATTAATATAGCTAGTAGCAAAGAGCTTTTAGCAGTTAAACAGAAATTGTACAAACTGCTAAAGGCTAAGTGCTAAAAGCTGAAAGCTAAAAAAAGATGAAAGTTAGAGCATCAGTTAAGAAAAGAAGCGCCGAGTGCATTATTGTGCGTAGAAAAGGGCGTTTGTACGTAATCAACAAAAAGAATCCTAGATTTAAACAAAGACAAGGATAATTATGGCAAGAATAGCAGGGGTAGATATCCCAAAAAATAAGAGAGGCGTTATCGCTTTAACCTACATCTTCGGATTGGGTAAAAGCCGTGCTAAAGATATTTTGGCGAAAGCGCAAGTAAGCGAAGATAAAAAAGTTCAAGATTGGAATGACGACGAAATCGGAGCGATCCGTGACGCCGTTTCGTACTACAAAATTGAAGGAGAACTTCGTTCTGAAATTTCATTAAACATAAAACGTTTAATGGATATCGGTTGCTACAGAGGTATTCGTCACAGAAGCGGATTACCACTTCGCGGACAGAGAACCAAAAACAATTCTCGTACGAGAAAAGGTAAGAGAAAAACAGTCGCTAACAAGAAAAAAGCAACTAAATAAGAATTAGTATGGCTAAAGCAACAACAAAAAAACGTAAAGTTATTATCGAGTCTTCAGGTGAGGCACATATTAACGCTACTTTCAATAACATCATTATTTCACTTACCAATAAAAAAGGTGAAGTTATCTCTTGGTCTTCTGCCGGTAAAATGGGTTTCAGAGGATCTAAGAAAAACACTCCTTACGCTGCGCAAATGGCTGCTGAAGATTGTAGCCGTGTAGCTTTGGAAGCTGGTTTAAAGAAAGTGAAAGTTTTTGTGAAAGGACCAGGAAACGGGCGAGAGTCTGCAATCCGTTCTATTCACAACGGTGGAATTGAGGTTACAGAAATTATCGACGTAACTCCAATGCCACACAACGGGTGCCGACCTCCAAAAAGACGTAGAGTTTAATCCCATATCAATTAGTATAGTATAACCCGGAAAGCAAATACGCTATCGAAGGATCTGACCTGAATTCATAGTGGCTCTCCAAAATCATTAAAAATGGCAAGATATACTGGTCCAAAAACCAAAATCGCGCGTAAATTCGGTGAAGCTATCTTCGGCGAAGACCGCGCATTCGAAAAAAGAAATTACCCGCCGGGACAACACGGTTTAGCAAAAAAAAGAGGTAAAAAATCGGAATATGCAATCCAGTTAATGGAAAAGCAAAAAGCGAAATACACGTACGGAATCCTAGAAAAACAATTCCGTGGTTTGTTTGAAAAAGCTTCCGCTGCTCGTGGAGTCACTGGTGAAGTTCTTATCCAACTATGTGAAGCACGTCTTGATAACGTAGTTTTCAGAATGGGTATTGCTTCTTCTCGTCGTGCTGCACGTCAAATCGTTTCGCACAGACATATTACCGTTAACGGTGAAGTGGTTAACATCCCTTCGTATCACTTGAAACCAGGGGACAAAGTTGCGGTTCGTGAAAAATCAAAATCACTTGAAAGCATTCAACGTTCCTTAGCAGCATCTTCTCATGTTTATGAGTGGATCACTTGGAACGACTCACAACAAGAAGGTGTTTTCGTTTCAGTACCTACACGTACTCAAATTCCTGAAAACATCAAAGAACAGTTGATCGTCGAATTGTACAACAAATAATAACTGACTTAGTCGAAATTATGGCAATATTTAATTTTCAAAAGCCCGATAAGGTAATTATGGTCGATTCAACGGACTTCGAAGGAAAGTTCGAGTTCAGACCATTAGAACCTGGCTACGGTCTTACTGTCGGTAATGCGCTGAGAAGAGTTCTACTTTCTGCTCTTGAAGGTTATGCCATTACTTCTGTCCGTATTGAAGGTGTAGATCACGAATTCTCCACTATTCCGGGCGTTGTAGAAGACGTAACCGAGATTATCTTGAATTTGAAACAAGTTCGATTCAAGCGTCAGATTGAAGATGTTGACAATGAGGCTATCACTATCTCTATTTCAGGTAAAGACCAAATTACTGCAGGTGACTTCCAAAAATTCATCTCAGGATTTCAAGTACTTAATCCAGATTTAGTGATCTGTAATCTTGACAGCAAAGTCAATATCAACATGGAATTAACCATCGAAAAAGGTCG
>CALRVY020000024.1:0-25308 GCA_943371725.1 Pseudanabaena sp. UWO311
TGTAATTCGTTGTAGATACATTATCAAATGTTAAAGTATTAGTTGCTACACTAGTCGCGCCTGTTACTTGATAGCTCTGAGCTCCAATAAATTTATTGGTAGCAATGACTCGATTATCAGCAAAAGCAGTTCCGCCAGTTGCCGTAAAAGTTCCACCTGAGGCGCTGTAGTTAACCACCGGACTTGCTGGCACAACTTCAAAAGTTTGCTGCGCAATTGTTGTTACTGCGGTAAGTGCACATCTCTTGTAGTTGTTTGCGTCTGCTGAAATATCAAATGTAAATGGATTTTCATTATCATCATTATTCACGATGGTAACTGTGGCCACTTTTGCACCTGCGGTAACACTTGAAAATGCAATTGAAAAACTCGTGCTTTGTCCAGCTGTTAAAGAAGTAACAGGCAATGCAGCTGCAATTGTAAATTCAGACGCTCCTGATAATGTTGGTTGCGTTAATGTTAGTGTTCCTGTTCCTGTGTTTGTAATTACGAATGTTTTTGTGATCACGCCGTCATTGGAAAAGTAATTACTACTAAATTTTGTGTTATCTATTAAATTGGTTGAAGTGGAACCGTTTTGTATAGTAGTTTGATTTCCAAAGACTTCTATTTCTGTTGTATTGTTAAAAGGACATATCGCTAGATCGTCGATGTTAAATCGGTGATTGACATTAGTAGTTCCTGAATTATATTTAATTCGCACTCGAACGGGCCCAGATTGTTGTAAACTCTGACTAAATGTTTGAACTGTAGCGGTAGGCGTTATTGCAGTTCCCAATTGAATCCAGCTATTCCCCGAATCTTTGCTGTATTGCACTACAAAGGAAGCAGTTATAGCGTCGCTCCCAAATCTTCGATAATTAAAGGTTACCGTGTTAATTCCTAATAATTGATCTTCTAACATTTCAGCAACGCTATTAACATCGGCCCGAAAACGGATTGACTTCGAACCTACCTTATAGTCGTTGGTTTGATCTCCAATAAGTGATTCCGACAAGTACCAAATGCGTCCATCTATATCCACTTCATCGGCGGCATAAGAAGTTTTACTTGAACTTTCACTAGTTGCACTGTAACAAACAATAGTTCCTGAAAAGTTAATTACATACGGATTTTCACCACCTGTAACATCATTGTTGGGAATACTTATCGAACCGCTTACAGCACCCAGAGTATCTCCCAATAACCGAATTGTAAAGGTTGTTGAATTGCCGCCAGCAACAGTGCTGTTGTAATTCAAAAACAAACTAAATCCAGCTCCAGTAACCGTTGCTGCTGAAAGGTTCAAAGTTTGCAAACCTAAGTTTTGAATGGTAAAGGTCTGATCAACCGTATTTCCTGCGCTTTGAGAACCAAAAGCAAAAGTACCACCAGTTGCGACTGTTATTCCTGAGGGATTTAAAACATTGATTTCAGCTCTTCGGAATAGGTCGCCGCCAGTAAACGTATTGAAAGTACCTGACAAAGCTCCTGTTGCCGTAGTTAGGCCGTTCATAACTATTTGATTCGAACAGGTTGGATTACAAACCAAATTTCCAATGATCCAATTAGTAGTACTTCCAATATATCTACCAGCTAAAATATTGGCATGCGTTCCAACGACGTCGGCGGGAAGGTAATTACCAGTAAAGTCGAAAGTGGCATTCGTTATTCCTGTAGCTTGTGTTCGCCAGTAACGATTGATGTAATTATCTGATTCGTTGTTGGGATCAACAACATTATCAACCGACATTGTAAGGTTTGCCGTTGTAAAATCTCCAGAAGTACAAGTAAATGATGCTGGCGTATATTGTGTAATGGTAGTTCCTATTGGAAAAGTGAAATTTCTTGAAACGCCTGTACCATTTGAAAAGTTTTTTCGTAAAGCTCCACCAACAGAAACGTCTGCAATTATAAAATTACTTGAGGAAGCTCCTGAAACTGATCCAACTGAATTTCCTACTATAAGGGTATTTGCAGCCAAGTCTAAAATACCAGCAGTTAAATTTAGAGCTGTATTCACTGTTAATGAACTTCCAAGAGTAGCTGCAAGAGCACCTGAGATTCTATTGACCGTCAAAGTTCCGAGTTGAGTAGTTCCTGTAAAACGCAATGTTCCTATATCTCCTGAGCCTTGTAAAACGAGGGTTGCCGCGGCATTTCCTACAAACGATCCCGCACCAGCAAGGGTGTTAGCTATTCCAGTGGTGCCTATAGTTAATGTGTTTGCTCCCCAGCTAAAGGTTCCTGCTGCGTTCGCAATTGTAATAGCAGCACCCAAAGCCGGCGCAGTTACATTTAGGGAAGCATTACTGGTTACTGCTATACCATTTTGAATTGTGATGAAAGGTATAGAAAGAACCGGCGCAGCAGCCACGTTGATGTTTTGATTGGCCGAGCCTTGAAAAATCACCGAGCGCCCATTTGCAACAAAACTGCTGCCAGAGTTCAAATTCAAATTTCCACCTATAAATAAATTCCCTGACGTACCATTCATAGACAAAACAGCTCCAGACGCAGTTGCGGTTAAATTTCCGGCTAGAGCCCGATCAGAGTTTGGCATGTTTACGGTAAATGTGCCATTTATAGTCACATTTTGTGGTACTCCTAAACCAGCTGTCGTTCCAGTTGCTCTCCATTCATCAAAAACATTGTAGTTGTTGTTATAGATAAGAGTAGACGAACTGGTGTAGATAGGTGCGTTTGTATTATTTACGAAACCACTCGGATTTAACTGCAGGTTTCCATTTATCGTAGTTTTCGAAGCTCCAAAATCGAAACCTGTTGCTAAAATAGTGGTCACATTTGCTCCAAGCACAAGAGTACCTGTACCAGTAACTGTTTTGTTACTATTACTAATCAAAAGCTGACCGTTTGTTGCTGTTGAGGTAATTGTACGCCCGGTTGCGTTTGTTGAAATTCCGATAGCCGTACCTGTACCGTTAAGAGTTAAGGTATTTCCATTGATATCGTAGTTGTTTGCATTTATTAGTTGCAGAACATCGCCCGTTGTGCCGCCAACAACCACATTTGTTCCTACACTTTGCTGAACACTGCCCGAAGTTTTATTCAAAACTAAATAATCAAAAGTAATGGTTCCACCACCTGTTTTTGTAATTAACGAAGTTCCTGTCCCAGTAAAGAACACGGCGCGATTGTTATTTGTTTGAGTGCCGGTTGCGCCTTGAATCCAATTCGCAGATGTAGTAAAATCTCCGTTTAACACTAGGCTTCCATTGTTGGTTACGGTTCCGGTCGAAACAACGCCACCAGCTCCCGTATTTAAAGTTCCGCTATTAGTCACAGTGCCTCCGACATTTAGTGTCCCAACAAGTGTATTAAATGTACTACCCGCATCAACCGTCAAATTGCCTCTCATGAAAGCACTTGTTCCCAAATTCATATTACATGTTGAGTTATTTGAAACGCGTACATCATTTGGATAGCCTGCACCAGAAGATGCACTAGTCCACTCATTTCCTCTAAAAACAGGCAAACCACCGTAGTTATAAAGCAAGGTTGAAGCAGTTCCGTAAGTAGGAGAATTACTACCGTCAATAAAACTGCTTTGGTTTAATCGTAAAGTTCCGTTTATGGTAGTAGCATTGCTCAAAGTTAGTCCGAGATTAGCAGTAATATTATTTGCTACTATAGTTCCGGTAATCGTTCCTGTTCCATTAAAGGTAACTGTTGAAGTTCCCGCGGTGAAAGTTCCGCTTTGATTGAGAACGCCTGCATTTCCGAACGTAAGCACACCCGACCCCATTGTTAATGTTCCAGTGTTTGCCAGCGTTGAGTTGGTTCCCATGGTGATAAAACCACTACCCGAAAACGTTGTGGTTCCAGCGTTGGTAAATGTTTGTGTGTTGTTGAAGGAAAGGGTATTTGTTCCACCAATCGTTAACGTACCTCCCGTATTTACGTTCAATGCGTTAATGTTTCCAGCCGCTGCAGCTACAGTTACGTTATGACCATTCAAGATGGAAATACCCACATTGGTTGGATTCCCAGTTCCTAAACGCCAAGTAGCAGCGTCAGCCCAATTTCCTGTTTGACGAGAAACGTAAGGCACCGTAATCGGATTTGGTGTTGCTGCCCCAAAATTGATAACTCCACCACCGTAGTTTCCTTCTCCAGAATTTGCTCGAGTTAAAAATTGGTTCGATAGAAATCCAGATTCGCCTGTGTAAGCTGCAAAGAGCAAAAGTTCTTTGTTTGCCGTATAGTTTAATGATGTCTTGGGGATTCGGAACTCAAAGCCTCGAGTTAAACTCGTGTTGTCAACATTTATTCCAAATTCAGAACCTGCTGAACCTATAAAGGTGTTACTGCCTGTAGGACTTAAAGTAAATAAATCTAAAAAATAGCCGCCAGAGCCATTGGTTCCGATGACTGCACAATAATCGGCATTAAATCCAGCATCGAATGTCGTTCCTGAATTCCAGTTATTTATTCCGGCAGGTGCTCCTGATCTCCCAAAGGATCCATTATTGTAGCCCCCATTTGCAGAATCGATGAACAGTAAAATACGATTTCCTGCCTGTACATTGCCCGCAATAGCGAAATAGAGATGTGTGGCATCACCGTAACAATAAAGCGCGTTGATTGCATGTGACGCGCCAAATCCCGGAGGATTTGGACCTCCAGCTGAGGTAGCAAGCGGCGTGCCCCAAATCGCTTCATCGATATTTCCGTTAAGTTCAAAAACCTGATTTACAGTTACTGTTAGTTGAAGATCATCGATTCTCCAATTTGCAGTTCCTGCTCCTGGCGAACCCGCACCACCAAAACCATAAATTCTGAAAGTTATTGCAGCACCGTTTCCAGATGTAACCGACGTTGTCGTGGGCGTTTTTAATGTCCAATTTGAATTTGCAGCGTCTGTTCCACTTGCTAAATTACTTGCGTAAGAATCGCTACTTGAACGAACAACGTAATTAGCCGGACCCGTGCCCGTTGATCTTGACCCAAACGCAATATTTGTCAAGGTTACGGTAAAGCCAGCAGCCGGAGTTAATGTAAATTCAAAGAATGCACTACCATTTACCGCCGTGTTTAAAGCTCCAACTCGAGCAGCTGCTCCAGCGTTGTTACCTCCGCTGGCTCCTGCATAAGAACTACTCGCAGATCCGTTATCTAGCAAAGCAGTAGTTCCGTTATTATTACCTTGCGTAACGTTTCCAACAGTTAAATTTGTAGTTGTATTTGTGCTGGGAGAAGCAGTATTAAAATTCCACACAATGTTCTGTCCCAAAGCAGAACCAAAAGTTAGGAAAAGAAACAGTACGGCGTAATTTTTTATATTCATAAATCATCTGAGGATTAATTTCCAATTTCATTTACCTTCGCCTTTCCAAAAATTTAAGAAATAAAAAAAGGGATCTAAATTTAAAAACTTAAAACATTGCTTTTAAAAAAGTAAATGATAAATGTATTTTTATCGATAAAATCCTAATAAAAACCGATTAAATACACGGGGAATTCACAAAAAACTTCTGTAATTTAATGTTGTAGCGATAAATGGAATGTAACTTCGAAATACAGCTTGAAATGAATGAATTCTCATCTGAAATCTGGCAGAAAATCACGCGTTATTGCGCCTATCAGGAGCGTTGCCATTCTGAGGTTAAAAACAAACTTAAAGAGCTTGGTGCAGGAGCTACCGAAATCGATTTGATCTTGGTAAAATTAATAGCCGATGATTTTTTAAATGAGGAACGCTTTGCCCGAACGTTTGCCCGAGGGAAAAGCCGAATAAAATCTTGGGGCAAAAATAAAATTACTGCAGAGCTTAAATTTAGAAGTGTTTCGCAAACCATTATCAATATAGCGCTATCAGAAATTGCGACAGAATACCAAAATAATTTTGAAAAAGTAGCCCGTAAAATCTTTGAACAAACGACCGAAAAGAATACACTTAAAAAACGAAAAAAGTGCTGCGATTACCTGCTTCGTCGAGGATTTGAAAGCGAATTGGTGTACTCGTTTATCACTTTTTTAGAAAAAGAAAAAAGTTAAAGTTCTAAAACTATACTTACTGCATTTCCTCCAAAACCAACCGCGTTAAGTAAAACACGTTGTATAGATTTTGGTTTTTGTTGTTGAAGAAAGGGTTGAAACGGAACTTCCCGGCGCCGTAACATTTCAATTCCTAAAATCAAATTGAACAATCCGCTGCTCCCAAAAGTGTGCCCAAGTTTCCATTTGGTGTTTGCCAAAAAAGGTAATTGCGCACCAAAAACAGACTTTAAAGCCGCTAATTCAGACTCATCTCCGCGTATCGTTCCCGGTGCATGGGTTATCACTGCATTAACAGTTTCTTTATCAATTCCGCGTAAAGCCATTTCCATAGACTCAACTAAACAAAAGCCCGATTTACTTAAAGAAGTTGGACTTTCTAATCGCTCGGCAGCAAATCCATAACCGGAAACACAAACTGAATTGTCCGAAGTTTTTTCGGAACTCAACAAACAAGAAACAGCACCTTCGCCTAAAACCATCGTGTTTCTTACTTTTGATACATCCATAGCACGACACGGATACTCATGATGTCCTTCCGAATAAACTTTCATTCCTTGCATTTGAGATACCGTGAAGGGCGTCAAAGGCGCTTCGGCAGCTCCAATTAAAAACTGCTTGCTCATTCCTGAACCAATCCAAGCCATACCATTTAATAAAGCATGTAAACCACTGGAACAGGTAACCGAATGTGAAAAATTAATTCCGGGAAAACCTAAATCTTGTGCGACCCATGAAGAAATATTTCCTAAAGTTGTAGAAGGCGAAGTTTGTGCACTGCTTTCTCCAGTTTCCAAAAAATGTTTGTACGACTCTTCAAAAACAGTAGTTGCACCTCGCGACGACGCGATATTTATTCCTGTATCTGGAATGTCTCTTACATCTACAAAAGATCTCAATTGTCGGCTGGCAGCAATTGCCAACAAAGCCGAACGATCTAAATGTTTATAGCGCTTTTCCGACTTTCGTATTTCTGAAATCATTTCGCTACAAGAAGAATCGAGTTTTCCGGAAAATACGCCCAAGTCGGCATCTAATTTCAAAGCTGTATTGGAATCAAACCAGGCGTCGGATAGCGAATCAACGTCCATTCCCAATGGCGAAATCGCAGAAAAATGATTGATAAAAAATGGTTTCTTTTCCATCAATCAACAAATTTATCTAAAGCTCTTTCAACAGTTAAATACACGTATTCTAAGTCTTTTTGCTTTATGTTAAAAGGCGGTAAAATGTAAATCGTTCCGCCAACAGGACGCAATAAAACGCCGTTTTCAATAAAAAACCGATACAGCTGATTTCGTAAATCCGAGTAGTAATCCTGCGGAGGAACTGCCAATTCAATGGCAATAATCACTCCTTTGACTCGAACATTGCGCACTTTCGTGGACTGCTGTAAACTTTCGGCGAAAGCCAAATGCAAGCCATTGATTTTCTGGACTTTTTTAAACGTGCTCTGCTTTCGCAATTGCTTTATACTCGCTAAAGCTGCGGCGCAACCCGTTGGATTTGCCGTAAATGTATGTCCGTGAAACAACGCTTTACTCTTATCAGGACTCAAAAATCCGTTATAGATCTCGTCTGTAAAGGAAGTAACCGCTAACGGAATCGTTCCCGAAGTGAGCGCTTTAGACAAACAAATCATATCGGGTGCTACGCCCAATTGCGAACTAGCAAAGAGCGTTCCCGTCTTCCAAAAACCAGTCATTACCTCATCGGTGATCGTGAAAACACCGGCATTTTTGCAAATCGCGATCAATCGGGTTAAAATCTCCGGCTCGTACATTACCATGCCCGCTGCGCCTTGCACCAACGGTTCAAAGATAAATGCCGCCGCTTTCTTGCTTGCAATAATCTCTTTCAACGCTTTTTCGCTTGCTTCCTCCTGCCCTTTTATAGGAACTGGAATTCGCACCACATCGATTAACATACTTTGAAATGCTTCCGAGAAAATCGAAATGCTGCTCGCGCCCATGGCACCGAAAGTATCGCCGTGGTACGCATCTTCAAAGGCGATGATGGTAGGTCGGATTTCTCCTTTATTGAAAAAAAATTGCAAAGCAGCTTTTAAAGCAATTTCAACCGCCGTAGAGCCATTATCCGAAAAGAAAAACTTACGCTGGTTATCTGGTAAAATCTCGGTTAGTACCTCAGCTAATTCAACGGCTGGCTGGTGGGTAAAACCGCCAAAAAGCACGTGCTCTAAAGTTTGGAGCTGTTTGCTGATAGCTTTTGTTACTTTTTTATTCCGGTGCCCAAACGGACAAGTCCACCAACTGGAAATAGCATCGATGTAGCGTTTCCCGTTTTCGTCAAACAAATACGAACCTTTTCCGTGCGTAATTCCAATCGCTGGATCGGCTGTTTGATGTTGGGTGTACGGATGCCAAAGCAACTGCGCATCTCTTTCGGCTAAACTTTTCATGCCAAGGTCTTTAATTGCGCACTCCATTCTTCTGCGTAAGCGGAAATTACCCGACTATCGATATAGGGTTCTTCTTCCAAACGACCAATAACAGATAGATTCGTCGTTGCTAAAATAATCGACTCCGACGCTGGATTCGAACCATTAAATACAAGTCCGGCTATGCGTTTTCCACGAGCACGCAAACTTTCAATGGTTAATAAGGTGTGATTGATACTTCCTAAATAATGTCTGGAAACTACAACGACTAAATCGGTTGGCGCAATTAAATCGACCACTAAATGTTGTTCGTTTAAAGGAACTAAAATGCCGCCAGCGCCTTCGATCACAAGACTATTCTTGGTTTTCGGACGCTTAATTTGAGTGATATCGATAGTTATATTTTCTTGCTCGGCTGCGAAGTGCGGGCTTGCAGGAGTGTGAAATTTATAGGCGTTGTCGTGAAAAACGGTTTTTGAATTTGAAATGTACGATTTTACCCGATCGGCATCGCCAAAATCAAAATCACCCGACTGTATTGGTTTCCAATAATCGGCTTGCAAAGCTTCAGTAATTACGGCGGCAGCCACGGTTTTTCCAACGTCGGTTCCGATTCCGGTTACAAAAATTTCCATCTGCGTTTAATTAAGCCGCAAATTTAAGTCGCCTATCGTGAAATGTCGCGTTAATTACTATTTCTTTTAGATAAAACTGATGTCTTTAAGTAGGGAAACCAGCTGCTGAATTTCGCTTTCGCTGTTAAACGCATGCAAACAAATCCGCAAACGCTCTTGTCCGGCGGGAACGGTAGGCGACAAGATTGCTTTCACGTCAAAGCCGGCTTCCTGTACCGTTGCAGCCGCACGTTTAACCGCAGTATTGCCAGAAATGTTCATGGTTTGTATGGCCGATTGGCTTTCGCCGAATTGCGACTCGATTCCGTGAAATTGTATGGCAGTTCGAAAACAACGAATTCGGTTTTGCAACTCTTGAATTGGCTTACTATTTTCCTCAAAAAGCTGAATAGACGCTGCAATTGCCGCTACATTAATAGGTGGAAGTGCGGTGGTGTAAATAAAACTTCGCGCAAAATTAATGAGAAAATCGCGCAACTGCTCGCTGCCTAATACCGCGGCGCCGTTGCAGCCAAAAGCTTTTCCGAAAGTGACGATTCGAGCAAAAACAGGTCCGGCTAGTTCCGACGGACAAGCAAGTCCTTTGCCCGACTTCATGACGCCAACGGCATGTGCTTCGTCGAGAATTAAAAAGGCTTGGTATTGTTGGCAAACAGAAACCAATTTTTGTAAATCGGGAACATCGCCATCCATAGAGAAAACGGTTTCAGTAATAACGAAAACAGATTCGGCTTGATATTTTTGAAGCAGCAGCTCGAGCTGATCGATGTTGTTGTGTTCGAATTTGTACGCTTTTGCAAGCGATTGCTTGATGCCGTCGCGAATCGAAGCATGTACCAATTCGTCGTAAAAAATAAGATCGTTTCGACCAGGCAAGCTCGAAACAAGACCGGCGTTGGCGTCGAATCCGGAATTAAAAATAAGTGCCGTTTCGGCTTCGAAAAACGCACAGCAAGCTTTTTCGGCCAACTGATACAATTGGTGATTGCCCGAAATTAAGCGCGAGCCACCACTGCCCGAAAACTCGAGTTTGTTTTGTTGAAGAAACTCGAGACTGCGTGTAAAAAGTTGTTGGTTGTTGGCGAAGCCGAGGTAATCGTTTGAGGAGAAATCAATCGGCAAACGCGTATGGGAAAGAGTTCGAAAGGCGTTTTCGTCTTGTCGTTTACGAAGTTTATTAGCGGCGTTTTTAGGGAATGACATACAGTTAAAATCTGAGCTAAATTAACGTGAGTTCGACAAAAAATCTTTGTTAGATTGCACGAAAATGCAAATTATTGCTTTACTTCCTTAAACGGAGAAGAAATTATTAGCGGAGCTAACCATTTAAACAGTCGCTTACGTCGTTGTATTTTTTTGAGATACCTAGGTATCCCAAAGAAAATACGCCTTGTAATCAACTATTTAAATGATTTCTAACTTTGATTTTTATATCAAACTCACGTTAAATAAAAAAACGCCCGAAGGCGTTTTTAAAAATCGTAAACTTTATGTTTAGTCAACTGCAGTTACTTGTGCTGCAACTTTTCCTTTTCGTCCTTCTTCTTCCTCGTAAGATACACGATCACCTTGTTGAAGACCATCAGTTGAAATTCCTGTTGCATGAACAAAAATGTCTTGTCCTGTTTCTTCATCGGTAATGAATCCGTAACCTTTTGATTCGTTAAAAAACTTTACTGTACCTGTACGCATTGTAAAAAAATATGAGATTATGCGCCAAAGGTAACCTTATTTGGTATGCAAACGCTAAATATTGTTAAAAATTTGTAAAAAAATCTTTCTGTTTCTTACAAAGTATTGCTGATATACAACTCCTTAAGCTGTTTCTCATCGATCACAGCCGGTGCGTCGATCATTACATCGCGACCGGCATTATTTTTTGGAAACGCAATAAAATCGCGAATGGTTTCTTGACCACCTAAAATGGCCACCAATCTGTCTAAACCAAAAGCCAAACCTCCGTGTGGCGGCGCTCCGTATTGAAATGCATCCATCAAGAAACCAAATTGGTTGTACGCTTCTTCTTCGGTAAAGCCCAAATATTTAAACATTAAGGCTTGCGTGGCCTTGTCGTGAATTCGAATCGAACCGCCGCCAATTTCGTTTCCGTTCAAAACCATATCGTAGGCATTGGCGCGTACTTTTCCTGGCTCGGTTGCCAACAACGCAATATCTTCGGGCTTAGGCGAAGTAAACGGATGGTGCATCGCGTGGTAACGACCCGTTTCTTCATCCAATTCCAACAACGGAAAATCAACCACCCAAAGCGGTGCAAACTCATCGGGCTTGCGCAAACCTAATCGAGTAGCTAATTCCATACGTAAAGCCGAAAGTTGCGAACGCGTTTTATCGGCCTTGCCCGAAAGTATAAAAATCATATCGCCTGCCTGAGCACCTGTTGCTGCCGCCCATTGCTGTAAATCGGCTTGATCGTAAAATTTATCCACGCTCGATTTAAACGTACCGTCGGCATTGCATTTCACGTACACCATACCCGAAGCGCCAATCTGCGGACGTTTCACCCATTCTATCAACGCATCTATTTCCTTACGAGTCAGTTCTCCGCAATTCGGCGCAGCAATCCCAACCACTAATTCCGCCGAATTAAATACGCCAAAATCTTTGTGCTGCGCTACGGCATTAAGCTCGCCGAATTTCATACCAAAACGAATATCCGGTTTGTCGTTTCCGTAGGTTTTCATCGCGTAATCGTAGGTCATACGCGGAAATTCAGCCACGTCAATTCCTTTGATTTCTTTCAGCAAATGACGCGTTAATCCTTCAAAAACATTCAAAATATCTTCTTGTTCTACAAACGCCATTTCACAGTCAATTTGTGTGAATTCCGGCTGTCTGTCGGCACGTAAATCCTCGTCTCTAAAGCACTTCACAATCTGGAAGTACTTGTCCATACCGCCCACCATCAACAATTGTTTAAAGGTTTGTGGCGATTGCGGCAAGGCGTAAAATTGTCCGGGATTCATCCGACTGGGCACCACAAAATCGCGCGCGCCTTCGGGAGTCGATTTAATCAAATACGGTGTTTCCACTTCGCAAAATCCTTTGGCCGACAAGTAATTACGCACTTCCATAGTTACTTTGTGGCGAAACAACAAACTGTTTTTTACCGGATTTCTACGAATATCGAGGTAGCGAAACTTCATCCGAATGTCTTCTCCACCGTCGGTTTCATCTTCAATAGTAAATGGCGGCGTTATCGAGGCGTTTAAAATGCGCAGTTCGGTAACCAACAATTCGATTTCGCCGGTGGGCATATTCAAATTTTTGGCTTCGCGTTCGATAACCGTACCTGTAGCTTGAATTACGAATTCACGTCCGAGGGTTTTCGCCAAAGCAAATACTTGTGCATCAGTGCGACTCTCATCAAAAACCAATTGCGTAATACCGTAACGATCGCGCAAATCGACCCAATTCATAAATCCTTTGTCTCTCGATTTCTGAACCCAACCGGCTAAAGTTACGGTTTGGTTAACGTGTTGCAGGCTTAATTCACCACAGGTATGCGTTCTGTACATGCTTAAAAATTTGGCTGCAAATTTAGAGAAAAGACTGCTGTTTTTAGGTGTGCAACAGCTCGAATCTTTTTTTTCTTTTGGGGGCGCCCTGCCCGCGTGTAGTGGAAATATATGAAACGGGCAGGTCGGGCTTTCCGCCTTTACTCCTCGTTGCCAAAAGCGATTTTGGCAACTGCGGGGTACCGGCTGCAATCCCTCGCCCGGAAAAACGTAACCAAAATTAGTAATTAAACAGGGTGAAAATACTGGCTGTAATTTCTCGCTATAAAGTCGGCAATCCTTCAAAAACCTTTAGACATACCGCCTACAATATGTAGTAAAAAAACTACATATTGGAAAGTACATTATGTTATAGATACAAATTAGAATAAATTCTAAATATATTAGAATATTGTTTATGTTTGTGTTGTTATTGTAAGCAATATCGCAATGATTTGCACTTTGCTACTACGTTAAACATAGAAAACTGAACTATATTATTTCTACATCAACTCTAATTTTAAATAACCATGAAACAAATTTCAAATATCTTATTAGTAATTTTTCTCACTGCTTTGGCAGGTTGCGGGGGTAACGAGGAAGAAAATGGTGGGCAACAGCCAGCGGGTGGCCCAACGGTTAGTGCGGTAACCGTTATTGGTACTACTGCAACGAGCATAGAGGTACAAGCCGAAGTAACTGATGCTGGCGACACCCCCGTTATTATGCGCGGTTTTGCTTACGGAACATCACAACAGCCCGACATTAATGATTTTACAACTGAAAACGGAACAGGAGTGGGAACCTTTGGTACAGTAATCGCGGGCTTACAGCCTAACACCACCTATTATGTGCGCGCCTATGCTATTAATACTGATGCAACAACAAACGTAGAGCGAATTAGTTACGGGCCCCAAAAGCAAGTTCAAACTACTGCTGCGGCAGCCTTACCAACGGTTACCACGCTAGATGTCACAGATATTAAGCAAATTTCAGCAAAAGCAACTGGGAAATTAGAAAACGCAGGAGGTTCGCCAGTGCAAGAACTTGGTATTTGTTTTGTTGAAGATACAGGGAATAATCCGACTCCTAACATCGACAACAGGAAAATTACCGCTGCGGGAACCGCAGGAACCTACACCGTAACTTTAACCGGAATAACAAACGGGAGTTTTTGGATCATGCCTGGTAAAACATACCGCTACAGAGCCTTCGCGATAAATGAGGAGGGAAATGTTGGCTATGGCGAAACACTCGAATTTACAAATAATACGCCATTTACTTTGGCAGGCCCAAACTGCACCGATGCTTCTGGGAATACCTATCAAACCGTTATTCTAGCGGATTTAGTTTGGATGGCTAGTAATTTGAAAACAAATCAATTTATTACCGGTGCACAAGCAGTGCCGACGGGTGACACGAACGCGCAATGGGGTACGACACAACCTAGAAGATGTACGCCAGGAGGTACTTTAACGCAATACGGCCATTTATACAACGGCTACGCTGCTTTGAGTACACTAGGATTGTTACCGCAACAGGATCAATCTAGTACCACACAGTGGAGAATTCCTAATCGTTCTGATTGGGAGGATCTTTTTTACTATCTAGGCGGTACTGGTGTTGCAGGCAAAAAGATGAAAGTTTCATCAAACTGGATATCCGACGGCAACAATTCTGATAACTCCAGTGGTTTTGGAGCTGCAGCAGCTGGATATCGCACGAGCACCGGTGATTTCAATAGTTCTGCTGGCAATGTCGCCCGTTTTTGGGTAAACGAACCGTCTCGTGCCACGTATGTGGAACTTTTAGCAGGAAATTCAGAGGTGAAAATAGATCAAATACAAGTAGGTTCAGATGCAACTACACTAAGACACGGGTTTTCGGTTCGTTGCGTTCGCGATCATTAATAACATTTCTCATTTTTTAATTTGAATTAGTTGCCAGCCGATAAACTTTCGGCTGGTTTTTTAATTCACAGTTCATTTTTAAATTACCAAAAAAATAAAACTTAATACTTGATTTTAATAAACTTATAGTTTTTATCTACGATTAAAATGCAACTCCCATGAAAAAAATACTACTACCTCTATGCTTCTTTTATTTGGGCGTTTCTTTAGCGCAAGAACCCGTTATTACTTGGCAAAAAAGCTTGGGTGGAACAGGTGAAGATTATGCCAAAAAAATAATTCAAACCTTAGACGGCGGATATCTGGCTGTTGGCAGCACCAAATCAAATAACTACTATGTTTCTGGTAATCATTTATATACAGACGAAGCAGGCAATCAATCCAACACCTGGGATGGTTGGGTGGTAAAATTTACCGCTACAGGTGAAATAGAATGGAAAAGAACATATGGTGGTAGTGGTTCTGATAATTTGAAATCTGTAGTGCAAGGGAATGACGGATTTTACTACGCACTCGGCGAAACTACTTCAACTGATGGAGATGCTGATTTAAGCAGCAACGAGAGTGCCGCTGGGGCAGCATGGTGTTTAAAATTGACGCAGGCAGGCGATGTAGTTTGGAGTAAAGCGTTAACCGCCGGCGCTCTGGAAGAATTTATGCCAGCTTCGATAGCTTACGATCTGACTTTAAGTTCTGAAGGAGATTTGCTTTTAGCGGTCTCGGGATATATGTATATCAATGGAGCATTGACGTATAACGACGGTTTAATTGTCAGAATGAACTCTGATGGGCAAATTACCGACAAAACAGCTTTGGGCTACAGTTATCACGACTATTTTGAAGCAATTATTCCCACTGACGAGGGCGGTATTGTAACTGTAGGAAATACAACCATAAACTTCTTTTCTGAACCAAGCATGGGAATTGACTACTGGATTGCAAAGCTCGATAACAATGGTGCCATCTTATGGGAGAAAATTTATGGAGGTAGTGGAGATGAATTCGCAACAGACGTAAAACAAACACCAGATGGTGGTTTTATTGTTTGCGGATACACTTCATCAAATGATGGTGACGTGAGCGGAATTCATGTCTCGGAAGGAAATAACTCGCTCACTAGCGATTTCTGGATTCTGAAATTAGATTCATCAGGAAATTTAGAATGGCAGAAATGCTTCGGCGGAACCGACAATGAAGGAGCGTACTCTATTTTAATAGATAACGACGGTAATTATGTGATTTCAGGATACTCAAAATCAGAGAATGGCGATGTTTTAGACAACATAGAATCGTTGGATGTTTGGATCATTAAAATTAGTCCAGCGGGTGAATTACTCTGGGAAAAGAACTACGGAGGTAGTAGCTCCGAAACTGCTTACTCTGTTCTACAAACAACCGATAACGGCTATATCATCGCAGGTGAAACCTCTTCTTTAGACGGCGATGTAAGCACAACTGTACCCGAACCGTTTACAAATTTCTGGATTGTTAAGCTCTCTGCAGACACCCTAAGCTCATCGGAATCTATTACAAATACGCTTCAAATAATTCCAAACCCAACCACCGACTACTTATACATCGAAAATGGCATGGAAACGAGCAGCAAAGCAACAATATTCGATTTGGCAGGAAAAAAACTCAGCGAAACCGAAATTTCGGCAAACCAAATTGATGTCCTACACTTAAGCAACGGAATGTATATTTTAACCATAGATTTAAAAGGAAAAACGCAGACTTTCAAGTTCGTAAAAGAATAACGTTCTAACAAATAAGACCACCAAACCAGCCGATTGTTCAGCTGGTTTTTTTATGGAACTGTTCGAAGATTTAAAACGATCGTGCTTTATCCTACCACCAACGATTTATCCAAATAAATACCAACTCTAGATTCCGACTTTAAACACTATTTCTTCAACTCCTGAATCTCGTCTTTTAATTTATCGATATAATCTTTTTGAATTTGAATCACGTACTGCGGATCTAAGCCGTAAAAAATAATCAGATCTTCTGCAATAAAGGAGCATTTCGATTCGTACATAGCGCCATTGCCCGTGAGTAGCCATGAAGGCGAAATGTCTGGAAATGCCTCAAAAATATTAATCAACGTCTCATCTTTAACATTCGTATTGCGGTTAATTGCAACCTGAATCGAGTTTTTACTGATGTTACAACGCTTCTCGAAAGTGCCAATGCCTAAAATAGGTTAGCCTCGTTTTGTTGTTTATTGCTTTTTTTAGCTTCTTTCGCTTCCGATAGCTATCGAAATTCGCTGCTTTAGCTCTTTTAGCTTCTTTCAACTACCATTTACCCAAACAACTCACTCAACACATCGAGCGATTTTGGGCGTTTAAAGTGGTCGATATGATGTGCGTAAAATTCGAGTATGCTGTTCAATGCCGCGCGGCGTTCTGGTTTTGTAAAGTTGGTGCTTTTTCCTAAGCCGAGGTTTCGAAACAGTTGCGAATCGCTTTCGCTGAGTGTGTAATCGGATTCGTGGTCTTGAAAAACGCCGTATTTTAAATCGAAAAAGCTTGCTTCGGCAGAAAAATCGGGAAAAAAACCTAAATAGGAACTGAGATTCAATAGGAAAAGTAACGGAAAAGTGGCTGTCTCTGCGGTTTCATCTAAAACTAACAAGCTGTTTTCCAGATAGGCGAACAGCGTGTCGTTGGCTTCTTCTTCTTTAATAACTTGATTTAAAATTTCGGCCAAAAAAAGAGCTAAACTCCGCTTCACGAAATGATGCGGAATCTGCTGATACACAAAGTGTAATTTTACTTCTTTGAAATACTCGAGCGTTCCTTTTTGCTTGTTTGTAGCAACGATTTCGAGTTGGGTTAGCGGTTCGAAATACGAGCTTTTAAACTTGTTAGCTTTTCCGCTAAAAGCGTCGCGAACAAAAAAACTTTTCCGTCCCATTTCTGCGGTAAAGCAGCTTACAACAAGCGATTTTTCTTGGTATCGAACCGAAGAGAGCACTATTGCTTTTCCTGCAATCATCTAACGGATAATCATTACTTTTTTCACTGTGGTTTCCAAACCGTCTTCCGTTGAAATAAAAATCATATAAACGCCCGATGCAACGCGGTATTTTCCGAATGCTGTTGTATCCCACTCGATGGTACCACCTGTTGAAACAGCTTCAAAAACGAGACTCCCAGTGATGTCTGTTATCTTTACGTTGGCGCTATCTGTAAGTCCGCTTACTTTCACGGTTCCGGCAAAATTTGGACGCACAGGATTGGGATACACAAAAACATTGCGCAAATCGTCGCTTGCATCAATGGCATTTCCTTTAAAAGAAACTAAACCGCCGGTTGTAGCAAAAAACACTTCGCCAGTTACCGAATTAATTTCGATGTCGTTGACTTCATTACTTGGCAAAGGCGAATTATCTGTGGTAAAGCGCTGTAAGGTCTGCTGTCCGTCGGCCGAAACTTGGAAAACACCCGCGTCGAGCGTTCCAATCCATTTGTTATTAGCGCCGTCAACAACGATGTCTGTAATCCACTGATCGTTCAAAAGCTCTTGAGCCAAACCTTCTTCTTCGATGATGATCGGATTGGATCGCAACTCACTATCTGGATTTAAAAAACGATCGGCACCAATAACGCGCAAACCTTCGCGAGTTCCAATCCAAAGCTGATTACGCTTGTCGACAGCTACGGTTTGAACGCGGTTTGCGGGTAAGTTTCCGCTGCCTTCTCCTTCTGAAATTCTCCGAAATTGCGGATTTGCCGTTTCGTTAAAGCCTACTAAGCCATCGGAGCGGGTGCACATCCATTTGGTATCGTTTCTATCGATTGCTAAACGCATAAAGCGCGTGTCGGTCCAATCGGTCAATATAGCTTCCATATTGAACGATTGCCAACTTCCGCCGCTGCGTTTTACTTTAAGCGGACTTCTTGTGATGGCGTTTGTCATCCATAAATTCCCTTGGGAATCGAAAGCTGCCTGCTCTACGCGAATATTTTCAGTTGGTGGATCATTCGGGAAAATGGGTTCCAAGCCGTTATTTCCTGTGTTAGTACGATTAAAAACTTGTACTAGTTCATTGTTTTCAAATCGAAGTAAACCGTTGTAATACGACGACATGAAAACTTCGTTCTCGTTGGCCGGATTTACGGTAACCCGCACTATGGACGGAATATTTATTTCTTCGTACGGAATATTAAGCCAACCATCTTCGGTAGTGAATTTACTTACTCCAAAGAATTTCAACGGATTTGGATCGAGGGTTTCGCCATAGGAACCGTAAACTGCCCAAAAACCACTTGACAAGGAAGCCATGGCAAAGACGTTATTTTGCAAAGGTCCGCTTGGGCTAATTGAATTAAACTCCGATGCATTTAAGTTTCCGGCGAGCAAACCTTGGGTGTTTGTTCCGATATAAATACTGTTATTTGCCACAGTAGCGCAGGTAAAACGAATGTTGTTTGAATTGATAGTTGCTGCGTTTAGTTCTCGAGTGAGGGTTGCATTTTCGTTAAAAACGCGCACAATATTGTCTGAAACGGCGAGCAGGTTTCCATTCGCAACGCGCAAATCAACTAAATTCGGCGTAAGCTGGTTAAAGCTTTGGAAGTTAACACCATCGGAGGAGCGTAAAATTAAACCGTTTGATAAACCAATGTATAGAAAATCCTGAAAGGAAACCACAGCATCGAAATTGGCTGCTTGTACGTTTTGCCATTGAGCCGCATCAATTAGATTTGGGTTATCTACAGCAGCGCGTTTAATTCCTTCGGTAGTTGCTGCGTAAATGTTGCCGTTGAAAACGGTGGTTTGCTTTACAGGGATTTCAGAAGTTGTTGTACCAATGAAATAGGTGTCGCCAAATTGTAAGGTTTGCAAATTAAACTGTACGATACCAAAATCGCAGCTTACTAAAACCGTATTGCCGTCTTCATAAAAATGATTGATTTGTTTGATGTTTGGCGGCAATTGTGTGTTAATGATATCTACAATGGTGGTAATACTGGCGTCGGCTTCGTTAACTACTACCATCAAACCTGTTCGGTAGCCAATCAAAGTTTTGTTTTGTGTTGCACTTCTAAAAGTAGCCGTAATTGTTTCGCTAGGCAAACCATCGATAGTATTGGCGGTTGTGGTTTGACCAGAAATAACATTGCGCGTAAAGAGTGCATTCGTTGAAGCAGCTGTGATTCGCGTTTCTGTTTCAGTAACATCAACAATTTCGTTGTAGGAAAAATAGCCTGTCCACCTGCTATTATTTTGAGCAAAGGAGCAAAAACAAGTGGAGAGTAAAAGCAGGATTAAAATTCTCATACGTAAACAATGGTGTGCAAATATAAAGAAACGCAGCACAGCGGATTTTATTGAACTGCAATAAAAAAGGCTGCCCGCATTGGACAGCCTTTAATAAAAATTTTAAATGCTAAAAAGAAAGGTGCTTATTGGAAATCTGCGTCGGTTACACCTTCGTTGATTTTCACTTCGCTCACCGTAATTTCGATTTCGATTCCGATGTTAATCGACGTTTTGTGCGGAACCTTAACACCTTTTACATCGCGGTAATCGCTAAAAGGCCGATTCAATGTCATTTTCTGACCGCCCATATCTACATCATTGCTTTCCATTACTTTAAGTCCGGATTTTGTATCGTAGAATAATTTGGTGTCGCCGTCTTGAATAACGTATGCGTCTGAACCGTTTACGTTCTCGATACCAACGAGTTTAACATCTGGGTTACTAGCCAAAGTTAATTCAGGAAATGGCTGTGCAAAATATTTCATGCTTGCAACTTCATCAGCTTCCATTGGCATTTTTTGTGGTCCTTGTGCTTGATATCCGGTTTTTCCGTCAAATACTTTTTTCATTTGCTGGCCCATAACGCTCAAGCCTTCAGCAGATTTACCAGTAGACGTTGCTTTTTTGAAATAACCTAGCGTCATTCCTTGCGCTGTTCCGCTTCCTGCAATAGAAATTGATTTTACAGCAGTTGCTGCTTTTTGTCCACCGATAGCATCAATATATTTATCAAAAACCGTTTTAGCTGTTACTCCTGCTGGAATTTCCTTTTTCGGAGCTGGTTTTTCAACCGGATTACCGTATTTATCGAAGTAGAAAATAGGGATATTTAATTTTTCCATCGCTGGAAGCACATCGCTACCTTTTCCTACCACTACGATTCGTGCATTATCGTAAGAGAAATATTTGTTAGCTGCTCTTTTTACATCAGCTACAGTAACTGCCTGAATGCTTTTGATGTAATTTTCATAGAAATCATCTGGCAAACCTTGAGTACGTGTACGCAACGCAAATTGCGCAATAGTTTGAGGCTTTTGAATGTTCATTACAAAACGACCGATGTATCCTGCTTTTACGTTGTTAAGCATATCTTCAGAAACGTCTTCCGTTCTGATTCGCTTTAACTCTTTCATGATTTCAACTACCGTTGAATCGGTTACAGAGTTACGTACTTGCGTACTAGCTTCAAAATTGCTGATGTATTTACTTCCGCTAATTCCCGAACGTGCGCCATAAGTCCATCCGTGAGCTTCACGTAAGTTCATATTGATGTAGCTGTTAAAATCGCCACCGTAAATTTGGTTTGCAATAATTGCTGGGAAGTAATCAGGATCTGTCATTTTTAAGTTTGACAAATTGATAAGTGCAACTTCCGACTGTACTGCATTTGGCATGTCAACAAAGTTGATTTGCGTGTACTGAACATCTTTTGGATCTGCGTATGACGCTGCGGGTGCAGTGGCTTTTCTCCATTTACCGAAAAGTTTTTCCACCATTTTCTTGGCTTCTTTTACTTTGATGTCGCCAACAATTACAAGGTAAGCGCTACCTGGAACGAAATACGTATTGTAGTTATTTGTAACATCTTGAAGCGTAACATTATTTAATGTTTCTTCTGATAAATATTCGCCGTTCGGGTGGTTTTTACCATAAGTAAGTACTGAATTTACACGTGCTGCCGTTGCAGGAACGCTTTTTTCGTCGCTTTTTAAGCCTTCGATCATTTTAGCTTTTTGCTTATCGAATTCTTCTTGCGTGAATTTTGGCATCAAAGCACCTTCCGCCATAAGTTCCATGACGCGCGCTGCATATTTAGAGAGTGAATATGCTGAGGCACCGCTTGAGTAGAAATCGACGTTAGCGCCCAAGAAATCAACTTCTTCGTTGAAAGCTTCTTTGGTTGTATTCTGAGTTCCAGTACCCATTAAAGAACTCAACATATCCGAAACGCCTTTTTTATCTCCTTCTGCGTAAGGCGGAACATCAATGCTTAAGCTGTAAGATACACGTGGCAATTTGTTGTTTTCAACCACCAGAACTTTGAGTCCGTTTTTCAATTCAAAAGTTACTGGTTTTCCGATTTTAATTGCCGGAGATGGACCTGGTTGCGGTTGTGGAAAATCTTGTGCTTGCATAAGTACCGTAAAAAACAAGCCGGCTACTATTAATAATGACTTTTTCATAATGCTGTTAGTTTTGTGCTTTATCTTTAGCTGGTACATAATCTAAAACCAGACGTTGGTTTGGGTTTAGATATTTCTTAGCGATATCGCGAATTTCTTCACGTGTGATAGAGCGATACAAATCGATTTCGGTATTGATTAGATTTACGTCTTTGTAAAGCATGTAGTAGGTTGCCAAGTTATCAGCAATTCCTTCGATGCTTGAGTTTTTGTTAACGTAATCGTTCTCGTATTTATTCATAAGTTTTTGGTACTCTTTTTCAGAGATAAGCTCTGTTTGAAGCTTAACGATTTCAGCGTCAACTTCAGCGAGCAAATCGGCAGCAGTTGCAGGACTTTGTGGAAGACCGTACAAGATGTAAGTTCCGTAATCTTCTTGGCTGTAGTTGAAGGCTCCTACTTGCAGTGCTTTTTTCTGATCGTCGACGATTTTCTTGTAAAGGCGCGACGATTTTCCATCGCTAAGAATCGTTGAGATTAAATCGAGAACACGAGCGTCGCGTGTTTTCATAGAAGGCGTGCGATACGCTGCAACAATCATTGGGATTTGAATGTTTGGATCTTCAAATGTTGCGTTGATTGTTTTCGTGATTGGTTCTTCAGTGTATGTTTTTCTAGTAACTGGTGTTCCTTTTGGAATAGAACCGAAATACTGCTGAATCCACTTTTTAGCTTGTGGCACGTCGATATCACCTGCAACTACTAAAACGGCGTTGTTTGGAATATAGAATTTGTTGTTAAACGCCTGGAATTCTTCGAGCGTTGCAGCATCGAGATGATCCATGGAACCGATGGTTGTCCAACGGTATGGATGGTTTTTAAACATATTCTTTTTTACTTCCGGAATTAATTGTCCGTACGGAGAATTATCGTAACGCAAACGCTTTTCTTCCTTAACTACTTCGTTTTGAGTATCAACACCAATTTGGTTGATTACCGGATGACGCAAACGCTCAGACTCCATCCACAATCCGAGTTCGAGGCTGTTAGATGGGAATACTTCGTAGTAATACGTGCGGTCTTCGGTTGTATTTGCGTTGTTAACGCCACCGTTTGAGGTTACGATTTTAAACCACTCGCCTCTTTTAATGTTTTTGGTTCCTTCAAAGAGTAAGTGTTCAAAAAAGTGCGCGAAACCAGTTCGATCAGGTTGTTCGTCTTTTGCACCAACGTGGTACATTACAGATGTGATTACTGTAGGGGCCGACGTGTCTTTGTGCAAGATCACGTGCATGCCATTGTCCAGATCGTATTCTTCGAATGCAACTTTTTGCGCCGAAGCAACACCTCCCAGCATTAGAGCAGCACCTAAAGCCATTAAAGAGTTTTTCATAGGGTTAATAATTTTGATGAATGATACATTGGTAATCATTTGTAGTAAAATGTTACGCCAAAGGTAAAATATTTGTTAGCGCAAACGTTTTCATAACAAAAATTTAGGAATCTTTTCTGCGTTAGCGATTGAAGCGACATCCTTTTTTGCGGAGTTTCCGCAGCAAAAAAGATATAGCGAAAAGCGCGACGGCAAAAGCTTCCTGTATTTCCACGAATGACTTTTGCCGGAACGCCCAAAAAAATGCGGAAAAACCGTATACAGACACCAGCGAATGCGTTTAATTTTGGCGAGATGAAAAAATTGGAAAAAAGAAAGACAGAGGTGGAACGGCTGCGTGCGAAGTTTACCTACTCAAAAACCGGGCATTTGTTAGTTCGGGGAAAGATTAATGGAAAAGTAGGCGTTTTTATTATTGATACAGGGGCCGCTATAAGTTGTATTGGTGCGTTTTATGGAACCTATTTTGGGTTGAAAACACGTAAAAGTAAATTTGAAATTCGAGCTTTGACCGATGTTCCGATGACAACGAATATTTCAAAGAAAAACATTTTGGATTTAGGGAAATGGCGCATTGAGAGTGCTTCGTTTTTGACTATTGATTTGGATACTGTGAATCAAACGTTTTCAGCGATGAAGCAGGATGCAGTACAAGGAATAATTGGCAATGATATTTTAAAAAAATATAAAGCTGTGATTGATTACGAAAAGAAATCTATATTTTTGATTATTAAAAAGTAACCAAATGAAACTAATCACACTCTTTTCTATTTTTATTATCAGTTTTTTTGGTTACGGACAGCAGACTTCGGTGGTTCAAACTCCTCCGCCACCGCCGGCTTTGCCAGGTATTTTTATGAATTGCGAAACTGGCGGCTATAATGTAATATCTGTGATGAATACCTTTTATACGCCACCAAGTTCTTTCAACTTGTCGCTTTTTGAATCGGAGTCGGATGCACAAAACAACATTAATCCCATAGCAAATCCAAACAATTATGTTGTTACTGATGGAGATTACACTGTTTATATACGGTCGGAAAATATTGTGTCGGGAGATACAGGTGTAGATTTGTTAAACCTACGACCGCTGCTTTCGGGAACGTTATTGAGCACAGCAGATTATCCTCAAGGCATTATTTTCGTTGATGTTGAGGGAGGAAAAACGCCTTACATTTATCAATGGTTTCTTGCAGGTTTACCTATTTTAGGAGAAAATAACGCTTCTCTGGATTTGTGTTCCTACTCCAGTGATCATCTATCTTGTGTAGTAACCGACGTTATGGGTTGTCGATTAGTTTTAGATGGTATTAGCACACAACCTGCAACTGCGCAGGTAAAAAACGACGAAATACAGCTGTACACTTCTACTCCAGAAGGTTTGGTTTCGTACAGAAGCGTATTAGATAACGATATTTATAACAACCAGACTTTATATACGGTTTCCGACGAGTCGTTTACCATTCAAACGCAGGGCGGGGCATGGGAAAATTTTATGCTTCTAGCAGATGGGCGAATTTCTACTCAACCAGAAACAGCAGCTGGACAATATACCCTTAACTACTCGCTCATTAAAGATTCTGATTCCACAAATTTGGGCGTCGGAGTAATTACTGTAACAGTCTCGGATAAGGCCACAAAACTTACTGGCTTCATCGACATTAATCAAAATGGTCTTAGAGAATTCGACGAGCCGATATATGGCCGCGGTTATTTTGGAAATGTTGTCGGATTATCGAGTATGAACGTCATGATTCCGGTACAGAAAGAGCAATCGACTATTTTAGAATTGCAAACGGGAATTAACGACCTGTCGTATGCAAACCTGTGTGCGCCCGCAAGCGAAATCAGTTGTTCAACGTTTTACGAAGATGTCGTTATCGACTATACACTGCCCACACAAGAATTTTTATTTCCGCTAAATGCGCCACTTCCAAACGATGTTTCAGTAACTACTTTTCCAATACAAGCAACTCCAGGTTTTACACGAACTTACACACTCAAGGTTCGAAACACTAGTTATACTGACTTATCAAATGTTATTGTTAACTTTTACAAACCTG
>CALRVY020000025.1:0-24916 GCA_943371725.1 Pseudanabaena sp. UWO311
TACGTTCTGTGTTTTCCTCACCAGCCAAACGTTCCACAAAATTCTGTGAGCTTCGGCGTTTTCTGTGCGCTTAAAAAGCGGGTACTTGAGCTTGTCGAAGGCCGGTATCTGAGCCTGTCGAAGGCTTTTTTAAGATGCTGGTTCCGATACCTATCGGGATAGTCCCGATAGCTATCGGGATAGACAACGTGCCGTTCACCACTTTACATGTCATCTTTGTCCATCCGAACCCGCGTATCGTCGGTGCATGAGCTTACTGAAGTTCAGTACCATTTTTCAGGTGGTTTGATACGTTCTGTGTTTTCCTCACCAGCCAAACGTTCCACAAAATTCTGTGAGCTTCGGCGTTTTCTGTGCGCTTAAAAAGCGGGTACTTGAGCTTGTCGAAGGCAGCGTTGTGTACATTGGGAAAAAACTTTGTGGAACATTGTGTTACTTTTGAACGTTTTTATACCATAAAAGAATCACTTTTCTTCCCTTTTTTCGCTTTTTTAAATTTTTTCGCTTTTCGAACTTTTCCGCGCGAACGGGTGAAGCGGCATCCTTTTTGGCGCTATGATTTTCCACCCATTTTTTGCCAAAAAGATACAGCGGAACACGTGACGGCGTGCACAACTTTTGCGTAGCGACGACTCGTTTGCCGGCGCGCCCAAATACATCGATTGTAAAATAAATGGATAATCGTGTAAGAAAAATTGTACATAAATGAAATTCCTTTGCAGGAAACAAGAAGGGAAAGATGACAACTGAATTGCCGTCGCGGATCGATTATTTAGCGGAGCTTTGCACGATTTATCGGAGCGAAAAATTGGCTTTGGCCGATTTGGAACTGAAAATTTTGTACACTACCGATGCGCTTTTGAAAACTGCGTTTCAGAAACACTTGAAGTTTACCGAACATCATTTAGAACGCTTACAAACGTTATTTTCAGATTTAGACATTTCCTACCTTCTCGAAAACAAAATTTAAAACCAAAAAATATGAGCAACTTACTTTACACCGTGGCCGTTATCCTTGTGATACTTTGGGCGTTGGGATTTTTTTTCGCCAACTTAGGGTCGCTTATCCATTTGCTACTCGTTTTTGCCGTTATTGCTGTTTTGTTTCGTCTTATTCGCGGAAAAAATATTTAACGTGAGCTCGATATAAAAAAGGAAGTTAAAAGTCATTTTAATAGTTGATTTCAAATCGTATATTATTTGCGATGCCGTGGTGTCTCAAAAAAACAAAACGACGAAAGCGACTTTTTAAATGGGTAGCGTTAAAAAATAGTGAACGAGGATTCTGCGGCGATACTATAAAATTATCACTTTAAGCACTCTGATTGAGATTTTTATGCCCAAATCACGTTAGTTCACTTTAGAGTTTTTGCAATTCGCTTACCAGTAAATCGATTTCTGCCTTCGTATTGTCGTGCGAGAAAGAAACACGAAGATTTGGAAATTTAATGGTTTCCTCATCGAGCATTTCTGCCAATACATGCGAAGGTTTCGGACTTCCACTCTGACAGGCACTTCCGCGCGAAATAGCAAACCCTTTCATATCGAGCATAAACAACAGCATCGATGCTTTTTCTTGTGAAATAGGCAAACCGACATTTACTAAATTATATAGCGTGTTTTCGTGTCCGTGAATTCGAGCGGTATCGCCGTAAACTTCGCGTAATTTAGAAATGAAATACGATTTCAACTCGCTTATGTGGGCAAACTCCTCATCATGAAGTTCATACGCTAATTCCAACGCTTTTTGCATTCCCACGATATTGTGTACTGATTCGGTTCCGGCGCGCAAACCTTTTTCTTGTTCGCCACCAAAAAAGATCGGATTAGTTAATAATCCTTTTCGGAAAAAGGCAAATCCAATTCCTTTTGGTCCGTGGAATTTATGTGCCGATGCTGTGATAAAATCGACCGGCGTATGTTGTAAATCGATTTTCAGTTTACCAACAGATTGTACGGTATCCGAATGGAAATAGGCACCGTTTTCTTTAACGAGTTTAGCAACGTCGTCAATAGGTAAGATACAACCCGTTTCGTTATTGATATGCATTAACGAAACTAAAGTTGGCGTTTTATCTTGCAGTAAATTTGATAATTGCGACAGATTTATGTGTCCACTTTTATCGTTTTCTACAAAAACTAGATCGATTCCATATTCTGTTGCAATTTCTTTCACGGCATAAAGCACGGCGTGGTGCTCCATTTTACTGGAAATAATTCGCTTGAGTTTCAGATCGCGAACAGCTGAACGAATAATCCAATTATTAGCTTCGGTAGCTCCTGAGGTAAAAATGATTTCATTGGCAGTGCAGCCGAGTAATTGTGCAATAGATTTTCTGGCTAATTCGATGGAGCTTTTCGCAGCACGACCGTAGGCATGAGTTGACGACGGATTTCCGAAATCGCTGCGCAGCGATTCAACAATAGCTTCAATTACTTCTGGACGCAATGCTGTAGTAGCTGCATTGTCGAAATATATCTTATTCATGCGTCAAATGTAAAAATAAGTCGGCTGCTTCACAAATGCTTGACTGCTGCGCATAGGTAAAAATGATACCTTTGTCGCGAATTTTAAGCACATGAAGAAGGTATTTTTTATTTTAATGTTATTTGTCGGAATTTCGAGCTGTGATGATGGTGATGTAGCAGTTGAAGCTTTTGATTTTGAAAACGCACCTACATTGGAGTGTGGCGAGAATACAGATGATTTTTTTATTTACAAAATCAGTGGAAATGAAGTGCTCATAATTGAACTGAGCGAAGATTTCTTTCCCAATCAAATTACCTTGCCAAACCAGCCTCGTTTGGTGCAAATACCCACAGTAGCAAAAGTAACGTATCGGTTGTACAACGGATCTGTTGCAGCGACAACGCTTTGTTCGGTAGTTCCTCCCGCGCAGCCGCAGGTATTGGAAGAGTGGACAGCAACTGGCGGTACTTTAGAAATAACAACAGGTGTTGTAAACACAACCGACGAAAATGGTGCCAATCCGATTACGGCATACAATCACAATTTGATTTTTAGGGATATCGTTTTTAACCGCCCAGACGGCACGGTACAACGCAATGAAACATTAGTTTTTGGTAGTTACCGACGCGCAAACTTAAACGCTCCTGTTAACTTCGGGGCTATCAATGGAATACAATCATGCAACAACAATTCTTTACTTTACAAAAGCTCGGGTGCACAATTGTTATTGTTGAGTTTGAGCAACGAAACTTTTAACTCCCTTTTCATAGATGAAGCAACCACAACTGGAAATCCGCGTACGGCGTTGTTAAACGATCAAGACCGAGTGTTTTTCAATGTGTATCAGAGTCCGATTGCTCAAGCATCGATTTGTGCCGGAACCTTACCTAC
Source organism: Pseudanabaena sp. UWO311 (assembly GCA_943371725.1). Classification (GTDB taxonomy): domain Bacteria; phylum Bacteroidota; class Bacteroidia; order Flavobacteriales; family Flavobacteriaceae; genus Flavobacterium. The sequence goes on from CALRVY020000025.1 coordinate 3,362, forward strand.
TATAAGCCAAACGTTTGGTTCGGTTGCTGGTGTTGCCGGACAATCGGGAATCATATCCGTAGAAACGACTGAAACAGCCGGTATTTTTTCGCATCAAATTACGTTCAGACGTGTGATTTTGCGTGAAACCGGGCAGAATTTAAGTTTTACGTTTGGCGACAACTACGACTTTGGCGTGTATTTGCCGAATTAACGAAACAAATTTTGCAGTAAAATCCGAGACGCTTAGTTGTTTTGTTTAAAGTAAAGTTCAGAAGCGCCTTGTCCGTATAACTGATAATTCGCTTCAGACACTATAATATGGTCGTATTTTCGGTACAAATATTCGAGTTCGGTTTTCAATACGCCTGCACCAACGCCGTGAATCAGCACAATTTTTGGAATTCTATTTTTTATTGCGAATTCGATGTGGCGTTGCGCAGTTTCAAGTTGTAAATTTAGAATATCGTAGTTACTCATGCCTTTGTGCGATTTTACGATCTTCTCAATGTGCAGGTCAAATGATGGTGTTCCTCTTGTAGTTTCTTTAAATGGCGACTTGGGATTTTTTACCGGAACGTCTTTCATCGACTTCACGGCTCTTATATCTTGATAGGTGACGGAGATTTTAGTATCGCCAATTTTAATAAGTTCTTTTGGTTGGTATTTTATAACAAATCCGTCGGTTGATTCGATGGTTACTGCAGTTGATTCGACAGCGATAACGACACCTTCCATGGCATCGTCGAGCACTTGCACGCGATCGCCCATTTTAAAATTATCTTTCATCGTTTACGTCTTCATTTTTGGGTGAATTAAAAAGCGGCATCAATCCAAAGAGAAATACCAAGACAGCTGGAATAACAATCCATAGATTTGGTTTGGCCTCTGATTGCTCGTACAGCGCAATTCCTATTGCGATAAATGAAAGAATAATGCGTAGTGACTTCATGTTTCAAAAGTACAAGAACTTTGAAAGTTGTATTCGATTTTAAAAGATTTTTTAGACATTTGGGCATGCGATTAGAAGATTTCATGCTGCCTTGTTTTTTCAAACAACTAACCGGTTTAGATTGCATTGGTTGTGGAATGCAGCGTGCTATTGCGTGTGTTTTACGAGGAGAACTTGGTTTGGCATTTCAGATTTATCCAGCGATTTTCCCTTTTTTAACATTGCTGCTTAGCGTCGGATGGCAACTATTTTTCCCAAGTAAAGAAATTGCTAAATTTAACATACGACTTGGAATTTTTACCGCAGTTTCAATGACAATTTTCTATATTTACAAACTAACCTTTATCTTTTTATAATTATGGAACAAAGAAGACTACCTAATGCTACAGCTGTCCTTATTCTGGGCATACTGTCGATTCCTGGATGTTGTTTTTATTGTATCGGACTCGTTTTTGCAATCATTGCTTTAGTTTTAGCTAAGAAAGACAAAGCTTTGTATGAAGCTAATCCGGAGGGATACGACAATTACAGTAATTTAAAAACTGGGCGTGTATTAGCAATTATTGGCTTGGTACTAAACATTATAGCTTTAATCACGACTATTGCGGTTATTGCTGTATTTGGAATGGCTGCTTTGAGCGATCCTGCGGCTTTACAACAAGCTATGGGTGGCATGTAATTTTCTGATAAACTTTTTTGATAGAAAGCCGTTACTTAACCGTAACGGTTTTTTTATGACTTTTTGGCAACGATTTTCCTGCGTTAGGTGGCGGCGTGAAAATGAGCAAAGTTGCCGTGCTAGTTTGGTGCTTTTTGGACGGCGACCAACGGAAGCCGAACCAATAGCTACCAAACTGCACGGCAGCGAAGCGAATTGCAACAAGCAACCGACGGCGCCACTATTCGACTGCGAAGCAAACCACAGCGCCGGAACGCCCCAAAAAAAATCGGCTTTAAAAAACCGATTCTTTTAATTTAACGTGAATTCGCTATAAAAACTGAAGTTGGAAATCATTAAAATAGTTGATTTTAAGGCGTATTTTCTTCGCGATAACGAGGTATCTCAAAAAATATACAACAACAAAAGTAATTGTTTAGATGATTCGCTTTAAAAAATTGTCAACGAGGATTTTCCGAGAATACAATAAAATCATCATTTTACGCGATCTAACAAAGATTTTTATGTCGAACTCACGTTATTTATTCAAATTCTTGGAGTGTTGAAGTAATGATTTCGATGCATTCCAAGAGCTGTTCTTCTGTCATAACCAGCGGCGGTGCAAAGCGAATGATATTTCCGTGCGTTGGTTTTGCTAACAAACCGTTTTCGGCCATTCGAACGCAGATATTCCAAGCTGTTTCGCTTTCTTCGGTATCGTTAATAACAATAGCATTTAGCAAACCTTTTCCGCGAACTAAGGTTGCTATATTGGAATTAGCGACGTATTTGCCAATTTCTCTACGGAAAATTTCACCCAAGCGCGCTGCATTCTCGGCTAATTGTTCATCGCGAACCACTTCAAGCGCTGCAACTGCAACGGCGGCAGCAAGCGGATTTCCACCAAATGTAGAACCGTGCTGGCCCGGTTTGATGACATTCATGATTGGGTTATCGGCCAAGACCGCAGAAACGGGATAAACTCCGCCGGAAACGGCTTTACCTAAAACCAAAATATCGGCTTTTACGGCTTCGTGACAAACCGCAAGTAACTGCCCGGTTCGCGCAATTCCGGTTTGTACTTCATCTGCAATGAAAAGAATGTTGTGCTTTTGGCAAAGTGCTTTCGTGGCAGCCAAATAACCTGCATCAGGCACGTAAACGCCGGCCTCACCTTGAATAGGTTCAACTAAAAATCCAGCAACATTCGGATTGTTTTCGAGTACTTCGGCAAGGGCAGCAACATCGTTGTATGGAATACGAATGAAGCCCTCTGTGTATGGACCGAAATTTTTACGAGCATTGGAATCGCCAGAAAACGAGATTATAGTAGTTGTACGTCCGTGAAAATTACCTTCGCAAACCACAATTTGCGCACTATTTTCTGGTAATTTTTTGACTTCGTAAGCCCATTTTCGACAGATTTTCAGGGCGGTTTCTACAGCTTCGGCACCCGTATTCATTGGTAGAACTTTGTCGTAACCGAAGAAATTCGTTATAAATTTTTCGTACGGACCCAATTTATCGTTATAAAAAGCACGTGAAGTTAGTGTTAATGTTTGTGCTTGATTAACAAGAGCATTGATTATCTTCGGATGGCAATGACCTTGATTAACAGCTGAATAAGCTGACAAAAAATCGAAATACTTTTTACCATCTACATCCCAAACATGCACACCTTCACCGCGACTCAACACTACTGGCAAAGGATGGTAATTATGTGCTCCGTAGCGGTCTTCGGTTTCGATAAAATGTGTCGATGTTGTTTGTTCCAAGACGTTCATTGCGCTGCTTTTTTAAAGAATTCTGATTTTTATGATGTAAATGTAGAAAATGACTTTCTAATGGCACACCAAAACTGATAATTTAATACAAAACTACTTTTTATCGCATGTGTGGCTGCCACTCACCTATTTCCGACGGTACGTTTTTAAACTAATCGTGAAAGTTGAACCTTTGTTTTCACCAGAACTGCTTGCTTCGATTTCGCCGCCGGCTTTTTTGATGATTTCATTTGAAATATATAGTCCGATTCCTGTTGATGGTTCTCCTTTTGTTCCGAGTCGGCCAAAAGAAGAAAACTTTTCAAAAAGATATTTAGACTGCGCTGCGGTAAAACCTAAGCCTGTATCGGAAACCGAAATCGTGAAATAGTGTTCTTGTTTACGGAATTTAACGGTTACTTTTCCGCCTGTCGGTGTAAACTTGATGGCGTTGTGAATCAAGTTTCGGACTACCATTAACAGGGTATCTCGATCGATTCGCACTGAACCCGAAACGTCGTTACCTGTAAATTCGAGCGAAACACCTTTCGAATCGGCAACGTTTTGATATTCAGGCTTTAAAAAGGTTATTAATTCCGAAGCTTGAATAGATTTAATGCGAAAAGTTGTTCGTGTTAACTTCTCTTCTTCATTAATTAGTTTGATAAAGCTTTCCAAAAAAACCTTCTGCTTTTGCGCAGATTGTAAAATTAGTTCGGTATACGATTTGATTTCCGGCGATGGATTTAAACTTAAAATTTCTTCGGCTAGAATCTCTGGATTGACGGCGTAGTTTTTAAGGTCGTGTGAAAACAAATAAATCAAATCTTGCTTTTGTTTCAGGAGCAATTCCATGCTAGTCATGGTTTCGATCGTGTGATTTATCAATTGCCCAACTTCATCTTCAGAGTCGATTTCTAATTTTTGGATGCTGCGATCGCGTTTGTATTTCGTTACTACTTCGATTAACTTTTTTAGCGGTCGTATCAAACTGTTGAGTACATACAAAGTAAGAAGCGTGGCTAACAGCGTGAATACTAAGCAAACGTAGAAAATTGTTAGTGGATTGAGTTCGTCGTGGTAAAAACTTAGATAGTAAGTTATTGCTAAAATAGGGATATGAATACCTATAAAGGCAACAAACAAAAATTTTGTAGCGTATTTCTTTTTCAAGAAAGGTACTTTCGATAAACTTTCGTATAGCTTCATGTAAAATTAAAAAAGGGTGGTAAAAATGCTGAAATTTATTTGAATTAGAGAATTAAACTTTCTAAAAATTAAGTTACTTTTTTTTATACTTACGTAGGGAACACACTTTTAGTTTTTTGAAACCTTTACCTTTGCCGCATGGGAAGAAATCGAAAGACAGAAAAAAAGATTTTTGAGAAAATAACAATTCAAGATGCCGGAGCAAAAGGCGTTTGTGTAGCAAAAGCTCCCGACGGACGCGTTATTTTTGTGCCGAATGTGGTTCCGGGCGACGTTGTAGACATTCAAACTTTTAAAAAGAAAAACAGCTACTACGAGGGTAAAGCCATTGAATTTCATGAACTTTCAACAGATCGGGTGGAACCGGCTTGTAAACATTTTGGTGTGTGCGGCGGCTGTAAATGGCAGAATATGCACTACGAAAAGCAGCTGGATTATAAATTTAATGAAGTTAAAAATCATTTAGAACGCATTGGAAAAATTGAACTTCCTGAATTTGAACCGATTTTAGGTTCTGAGAAGCAGTATTTCTATCGCAACAAAATGGAATTTGGTTTTTCCAATAGTCGTTGGCTTTCGCCGGAAGAAATGCAATCGGATACTGTTTTTAACGACCGAAATGCACTCGGTTTTCACATTCCCAAAATGTGGGACAAGATTTTAAACATCACAGATTGTCATTTACAACCCGATCCATCGAATGCAATCCGAAATGGTTTGCGCGCTTTCGCAGAAGAAAACGAACTCGCCTTTTACGATCCGAGAAATCGCGCCGGATTATTACGTACGCTGATGATTCGAACGGCGTCGACTGGAGAAATCATGGTTTTGGTGCAGTTTTTTGAAAACGATACAGAGGGCATTAATAAAGCTATGACTTACTTGCAGGATTCGTTCCCTGAAATAACGGCATTATTATATGTTATCAATGAAAAACCAAACGACACCATTTACGATCAAGACATTTTAATTTGGTCCGGACGCGAGTTTATCATCGAAGAAATGGAAGGTTTACAGTTTCGAATAAATGCCAAATCTTTTTACCAAACGAATAGTGCTCAAGCATACGAGTTGTATAAAGTAACTCGAGATTTCGCTGGGCTTTCCGGTAATGAGATTGTTTATGATTTGTACACAGGAACAGGTACAATTGCGCAATTCGTATCTAAAAAAGCGAAAAAAGTAGTTGGTGTAGAAGCAGTTCCGGCAGCTATTGCCGATGCGAAATTAAATGCAGCAAACAACAAAATCGATAATTGCGTGTTTTATGCTGGTGATATGAAAGACATTTTTACCGACGATTTTATTTCGCAAAACGGAAAACCGGATGTGATTATTACCGATCCGCCGCGCGACGGCATGCATAAAGATGTTGTTGGACAGATATTAAAAGTAGCCCCCGAAAAAGTTGTTTACGTAAGCTGTAACTCGGCTACACAAGCACGCGATTTGGCATTATTAGACGAAAAATACGAAGTTGTGCGTGTGAAGCCGGTTGATATGTTTCCGCAAACTCACCACGTGGAAAATGTTGTACTTTTGACCCTTAAAAAATAGCTTAGCAGCTGTACACATGAAAAAGCTTTTCTTAGTTTTGATAGTTGCCTTCACGCTTCAATCTTGTGAAAAAGACGACATTTGCGATCCAGGACAACCTACTACACCTCGTTTGATTCTCGAATTTTACGACAGTAATAACCCAGCCGTTTTAAAGCGCCTTACAAACTTACGTGTCATTGGAGAAGGTCAAGAGGAGCCTTTAGTTTTGAACGAAAACATAGCAGTTGACGCGCCGAATCAGCAAGCTCGTTTTTTGTCTAATGAAAATCGATTAGCATTGCCGTTGAATACCGAGGCCGATCAAGTTGTTTACAACTTAACCTTGAATTTTGCAAATCCGAATCCTTCATTGATTTTTGAAGATCAAATTGTTATCAACTACAGCCGGAAAAACACATACGTTTCGCGAGCTTGTGGCTTTAAGACTTCCTTTCAATTAAACCCAGCTAATAGCCCGCTCCCTCCTATTTCCGTTACCACTACTAACGGCTGGATTAACGACATCGAAATTGTGCAATCAAACATAGATACCGAAAATGAAATTCATATTAAGATATACTTCTAGTTTATTGCTATTGATTTCGGCACTTGGGTGGTCGCAAACAACAGATACTATTCCGAAATACAAAGATCGATATGGCTTGCGATTGGGAATTGACTTGTACAGATTAACACGTAGCTTTTACGACAAAGATTATCAAGGTTTAGAACTTACGGGCGATTTTCGTTTATCAAAAAAGTATTATGCTGCCGCAGAAATTGGAACGGAAGAACGAATTACGCGAGAACCGCAAATAAACGCTACTACGACTGGGCAATATCTGAAAGTTGGCTTCGATTACAACACGCACCAAAATTGGTTGAATCTGGAAAACATGGTTTTCATTGGTTTGCGATACGGGTTTAGTACTTTTTCACAAGAGCTCAATAGTTATCGGGTTTACAACCCAAATCCGTATTTCGGAAACGGCGAGTTTATCGAAGTTAACGAAAACTACGGAGGATTAACGGCGCATTGGGTTGAAACCGTTGCCGGAATAAAAGCACAGGTATTTACAAACTTTTTTGTTGGTTTTAGCTTTCGACTCAACGTAATGTTGCAAGAAAAAGAACCAAACGGATTTGAAAACCTGTTCGTTCCGGGATATAATAGAACCTATACCGACCGTTTTGGCGTGGGATTTAACTACACGGTAAGTTATTTCTTACCCTTGTACAAAAAAGAAAAAAAGAAGTAAACGCTATTTCAATTCCTTTACTTCCTTTAGAAAAATCCACGAAACAAACAAACGTTCGCCACTAGCCGTTTTAACAGTTTGGAATTTCGGTGCTAAAATCGTTGCAACCACAGCCGAAGTTACGGCTTTCCAAATGGATTCTAAATCGGAAAATTCCCCTAGAATAATCCGGCAAATTATAAAGAAGAAAGCAAAGGATATCGCCTGATATACAAAGGCTTTAGTTGATTTTTTCATCTGAATTTTGATTAAACTTTAAACGTTTACTTCCGCTATACATTTGGTAATTCACCAATCGGCTTTCCAAATTAGCGTTAAACAATTTGATTTTTCGCGAAGGCTTTAAACCCACAAATTTCAGCGCCTCTAAATTGGCAGTGATAAACCACGCCGAAGTGTTAGCGTAATGCTGCTTCAAGGTATCGCCCAATTCTCTGTAAAAACGTTCTAAATCGATATCTAAACGTTCACCGTAAGGCGGATTAAACAACATAAAAAGCGGTTCATCCGTTCCTTTTTCTGTTTCGAAAAAGTTTAGCTGTTTTACCGAAATGTATTCCGATAAATTGGCTTGCTTGACGTTCTCGATAGCCTTCGTCACAGCACTCGGTGCCTTGTCAAAACCAATCATGGAATAATCGAAATCAACAACCTTTTTCATCAGCGATTCTAAAACCGTTTCGAATAACTCAAAATCCCAATCGCGCCACTTTTCAAAAGCAAATTCCTTTCGATTCAGATTTGCCGGAATATTACATGCAATCATAGCCGCTTCGATCAGAATGGTTCCGCTACCGCACATCGGATCGAGAAAATCCGACTGCCCACGCCAACCGGCATGCAACAACATCCCAGCAGCCAAAACTTCGTTTATCGGAGCAATATTGGTTGCTGTACGATATCCACGTTGATGTAACGATGCACCCGAAGAATCTAAAGAAACTGTAACTGTTTCGCGATCAATATGAATATTAATTCGCAAATCGGGAAACCGTTTTTCTACACTGGGTCGTGCGCCTTGGCGTTCGCGAAACTGATCAACAATAGCGTCTTTGGTTTTTTGTGCTACAAACTCCGAATGTTTAAAAAAGTCGGAATGTACTGTGGCATCAATTACAAAACTCGATTCAACGCGCATAAGATCAGACCAATCGATTTTTTGAATGCCTTCGTAGAGCATTTTTTCATTTAACGCACGAAACGAGTTAATCGGTTTCAAAATCTTCAAAGCGGTACGCAATGCTAAATTGGCCTTGTACATAAAGCCTTTATCGCCGACAAAACTTACGGCACGTGTACCTGTTTCAACCTGCTGTGCGCCTAAAGAACGTAATTCGGCTTCCAGCAAAGGCTCGAATCCGAAGAACGTTTTGGCAATCATTTTAAAATTATCTGACATGTAAAATGGTGTAAATCGACCTACTTTGGTCGAAAAAACCTTGCAAAAATAACGTAAATTTGCACCAAAATAAGCTGAATGACCAACATTACGCGTCCTGAAGATACCGACTGGTACGCCTCGTGGTTCGATACACCCTATTACCACATTCTTTATAAAGATCGCGATTATAAAGAAGCGCGGTTTTTTATCGATAACATTACCGCCTACTTGAATTTACCCGAACAGGCCGAAGTACTGGATTTAGCGTGTGGCAAAGGCCGTCATTCGCGATATTTGAATCAACTGGGCTATCGCGTAATTGGAGCTGATTTATCTCAAAATAGCATCGACGAAGCAAAAGCATACGAAAATGAAACGCTGCATTTTGTAGTACACGACATGCGTGAACCCTTTGAAAAGAAATTCGACGCCATTTTTAATTTGTTTACCAGTTTTGGTTATTTCGAAAACGACAACGACAATCTAAAAACGCTCGAAGCCATTCGCGATTCGTTGAATGAATACGGCTTCGGAGTAATCGATTTCATGAATGCAGATTTCGTGATTCCCAACCTTGTTCCTGAGGAAGTGAAAGAAGTCGATGGCATTGCTTTTCATATCAAACGTTTTGAAATCGACGGTTATATTTACAAAGAGATTCGTTTTGAGGATCAAGGAAAGAAATACGAATTCACCGAAAAGGTTAAGGCGCTTCGATTAACTGATTTTGAAAGACTTATGGAAGAAGCGGGCATCCATTTGCTCGACGTTTTTGGCGATTATAAACTAAAAAAGTACCATCCGCTTAGCAGCGAACGATTGATACTCTTATTTAAATGATAGCATTACTTATCCCTTTTTTATCGGTAATTATCGGACTAATCATCGGCTTTCTTTACAAACCCAAAAAGAAAACCGGATTAAAATTATTGCTTGCATTTAGCGGTGCTTTTTTGCTTTCGCTAACGGTTTTACACCTTCTACCCGAAATTTATAGCCATGCTAACGAAGCCGAATATTCGACGATTGGATTGTTGATTATGTCGGGGATTTTACTGCAAATTATTTTAGAATATTTATCTAAAGGTGCCGAGCACGGACATGTTCACGGCTCAAAACCCATGAATCGAATACCGATTATTTTAGGTGCTTCGCTGGGCATTCATGCGTTATTGGAAGGAATTCCGGTTGCCGCAGAACCAGAATTGGCATGGGGAATCGCGGTACATCACTTACCCATTGCCATAATATTAACGCAATTCTTCCGACAATCAAATTTGCCAAACACAGTGATCGTTGGATTTATGATTAGTTTCGCTTTTTCAACACCTTTGGGCACGTATCTTGGTCAGTATTTTGAAGAAATTCAAAGTTTACACCACTATTTTTCCGCAGTTGTAGTTGGTATTTTATTCCATATCTCATCGACGATCATATTCGAAACGTCTGAAAACCACAAATTCAATTTCGCGAAACTGCTCGCAATTATATTGGGAATAGTCTTCGGTTATTTCTTGTAATGATTGTAATTTGGGGGTTTCGGCAGCGGCTTCGCTCCCACTCCCAAGCACGCCAGACTGCCGTCGGGCCATACGCTGCTCCAAATAACTATCCGATAGCTCTCGAAACTAATACTAAAAAACGGGCCCAAAATTTCACAAAGTTTTTCACAAAGTACACCGTATTTGCCTTCGACAAGCTCTAGCACCGTCCTTTTTTAGCGCACAGAAAACACCGAAGCTCACAGATTTTTTCGAAGTATAGAACCGTTGAGAAAAACACAGAACGTGTCAAGCCACTAAAAAATTGTGCGAGCCTTCGACAGGCACAGGCACAGGCCTTCGACAAGAACAGGTACTTATGGAGCACAAAGTTTCCCAATGTCTTTCACAATGAACCCAAAGTCTTACATTCGACATGCTCACGTACCAGCTTTTGTAGCGCACAGAAAACACCGAAGCTCACAGATTATTTCGGAATCTAGAACCGTTGAGGAAAACACAGAACGTGTCAATCCACCAAAAAAATGCACTAGCCTTCGACAAGCTCAGGTACTTATGGAGCACAAAGTTTCCCAATGTCTTTCACAATGGACCCAAAGTCTTACATTCGACATGCTCACGTACCAGCTTTTGTAGCGCACAGAAAACACCGAAGCTCACAGATTATTTCGGAATGTAGAACCGATGAGGAAAACACAGAACGTATCAAGCCACCAAAAAATTGTACCAGCCTTCGACAGGCTCAGGCACCGGCCTTCGACAAGCTCAGGCAGCTATGATACGCCGGTTCGGTAAGAAAACACGATACGTGAAGTGGTGAACGTCGCGATTCCGATAGCTATCGGGTCTAGTTTCTCGTTTCTCGCCTCTAGCTTCCTCATAAACGACACGTTACGTGGCGAATTCATCGAAGTCTTAATACTTAATACTCCAAACTTAATACTTTAAAGTTACGTAAAGTGGTGAATTCATTGATTCCATTAGCAATCGGGACTCGTTTCTAAAATGGATTTTCCTCGTACGGACGTCTCGTAATCCGCAATAGCGATTGACGCGGAAACCCCACAGCGACGAGGCACGAGGAAGCGAGGAGTTGTAGCAAAAAGCGCGGGCGCCGCTCTTTCGCTTTTTAGATGAAGTAGTTATTTTGCGGCGCATTGCCCAAAAAAAAATCGCAACATTTCTGTGGCGATTTTCGTTTAAAACAATTTGATTTTTTACAAGTGAATGACTTCTCCGTAAGCGTCGGCAGCTGCTTCCATAACCGCTTCGCTCATAGTTGGATGCGGGTGCACTGTCTTGATAATGTCGTGTCCGGTTGTTTCGAGTTTTCGAGCTACTACTGCTTCTGCGATCATATCAGTTACGCCAGCGCCAATCATGTGGCAACCTAACCATTCGCCGTATTTCGCATCGAAAATTACTTTTACAAAACCGTCTGGCGTGCCTGAAGCTTTTGCCTTTCCGCTCGCCGAAAACGGAAATTTTCCGACTCTAATTTCGTAGCCTTTCTCGCGTGCTTGCTTTTCGGTTAAACCAACAGAAGCAATCTCTGGAGTAGCATACGTGCAGCCTGGAATGTTACCGTAATCAATTGGTTCAACGTGTAAACCTTTTATTTTTTCCACGCAAATAATTCCTTCGGCAGATGCTACGTGCGCCAATGCTGGTCCGGGAACGATATCGCCAATAGCATAATAACCCGGAACATTGGTTTGATAGAATTTATCTACACTAATTTTATCCTTATCTGTTTTAATTCCAACAGCCTCTAAACCAATATTTTCAATATTCGATTTGATGCCAACCGCGGACAATAAAATATCGGCTTCTAGAATTTCTTCTCCTTTCGCTGTTTTTACTGTTGCTTTTACGCCAGCTCCGGAAGTATCGATTTTCTCAACCGAAGCATTGGTCATAATGTTTACACCCGCTTTCTTCATCGAACGCTCCATTTGCTTTGAAATGTCTTCGTCTTCAATTGGAACAATATTTGGCATGTATTCTACAATGGTAACTTGAGTTCCCATAGCGTTGTAAAAATGCGCAAATTCAACTCCAATTGCTCCCGAGCCAACTACAATCATCGATTTTGGTTGCTTTTCAAGTGTCATTGCTTTGCGATAACCAATAACTTTTACGCCGTCTTGTGGCAAGTTTGGCAATTCGCGGCTGCGCGCTCCGGTGGCTAAGATGATATGATCGGCACTGTATTCGGTTTCTTTTCCATCAGTACCTTTAACCGACACTTTTTTGCCTGGTTTAAGGGTTCCGTGTCCGTCGATCACATCAATTTTATTCTTTTTCATCAAAAACTGAATGCCTTTGCTCATTCCGTCGGCAACACCACGTGAACGTGCAATTACGGCATTAAAATCTTTGTCGTATTCCTTTATAGTTAAACCGTAATCGGAAGCGTGTTTTAGGTAGTCGAAAACTTGAGCCGACTTCAATAAAGCTTTGGTTGGGATACAGCCCCAGTTCAAGCAAATTCCGCCAAGGCTTTCTTTCTCGATTACGGCTGTTTTAAAGCCGAGTTGTGATGCGCGAATGGCAGTTACGTAACCGCCCGGACCGCTTCCTACTACTATGATATCGTACTTCATTTTGAAATTTTTTTGCTGATGCGAAAGTAATGATTTATTGTGATAATCGAATTGGAATTACGCGCTCTGCACGTCAAATTGTGCGTCGTATAAATTTTTGTAAAATCCGTTTTCATTCTTAAGAAGTTCGCTGTGTTTTCCCATTTCAACAACTTCGCCTTTTTGCATTACAACGATTAAATCGGCTGTCATTATTGTGGCTAAACGATGCGCAATAACGATTGAAGTCCGATTTTTGGTAATTTTTTCGGTAGCTAATTGTATCAATTCCTCTGAGTATGTGTCGATACTTGAAGTGGCTTCATCCAGAATCAAAATACTTGGATTTGAGACATATGCACGTAAAAATGCGATAAGTTGCCGTTGTCCGGAAGACAGCATGACTCCGCGTTCTTTTACGTTGTAATCTAAGCCACCAGGTAACGATGCGATAAAGTCGGAAACGCCAATTTCAGCCGCAGCGCGAGTTACTTCTTCACGAGAAATAGCATCGTTAAATAAAGTAATATTGTTGTAAATAGTGTCGGCAAACAAGAAAACATCTTGAAGCACGACCGCAATTTGTTGCCGCAGCGATTCAATGGTGTATTCTTTAATATCAATTCCATCAATAGAAATTGTACCGTTGTCTATTTCGTAAAAACGATTTAATAAATTGATTATCGTTGATTTACCTGCTCCCGTAGATCCCACGATTGCTACAGTTTGACCGCTTTTAATTTCTAAATTCAGATTTCGTATGACTGGTTCGCCTGCAACGTAACTAAAGGCTACACTATCAAATTTGATATCTCCGGAAAATGGTTTTGCTCGTAAAGATCCAATATCTTGAATTTGATCGGATGTGTCTAAAATATCGAATACGCGATTTGCAGCAATCATTCCCATTTGCATTTCATTGAATTTATCAGCAATTTGGCGTAACGGGTTAAAGAGCATTCCGATGAACATGGTGTACGAAAAAAGGTCGCCGAAAGTAGTAAACTGATCGCCTCCTAAAATGCGTAAACCGCCATAGAGTATTACCGCCCCGAGCGTTAGGGATGAAATAATATCAGCAATTGGGAAGAAAATTGAGTTGTACCACACCGTTTTTATCCATGCTTTATTGTGCTTATCGTTTATTTCACTAAACTTTTCAGCTTCAATTTGCTCACGGGTAAACAGTTGCACGATTTTCATCCCCGTTACCCGTTCTTGAACAAAAGTATTTATAGCAGCAATTTGTGTTCGAACCACTTCAAAAGTAACTTGCATTTTCTTTTGGAAGATGCGCGTAATCCAAACTAAAATCGGCATCGCTACAAAAACAATCCAAGTGAGCTTCCAATTCATGTAAAACATAAAAATGAGTACAACAACCATTTTCGACAAATCGCTGAGAATCATGAATAAACCCTGGCTGAAAATTTTAGCAATTGCTTCAATGTCGGAAACCGTTCTGGTAACTAATTGTCCAACAGGCACATTATCGAAGTATTTCATTCGAAAACCAAGTAAATGTTTAAACAGTTTTTCGCGAATGTCTTTCACGATGTCTTGTCCCAGCCAATTTGCCCAATACACGAAATAGAATTGAGCGGCAACTTCAAGTAACAAAACAATTGCCATAGCCAATAAATAAACGGCTAAACCAGATTCGTTTTTGGATTGAATATAATTATCTACGGTTTCTTTGAGTAAGTAGGGTCGTAATGCAGCGAAAATTGATAAAAGCAATGCCCAGATAATCACGCCGTTAAAACGGAATTTATACGGTTTGGTGTATACCATAATACGTTTAAAAACGTTGGTATCAAAAGCTTTAGCTTTCATTTATAATCATTTTTTTAGGCTGTATTTCAGCTGTGTTGTACAATACGTTAGTTAGAAACAGTCCGTGTGAAGGTACCGATGTTCCTGCCTTACTTCGATCTTTCGAATCGAGTATTTGCTGAAATTCTTCTGTATTTATTTTTCCGAAACCAATTTCGAGTAAAGTTCCTGTTATAGCACGAACCATATTTCGCAGAAAACGATTGGCGGTAATTTCAAAAACCAATTTGCTTCCGTCTTGTTTCCAAACTGCTTTTGTAATGCTACAATTGAAATTATTAACTTCCGTTTTAGTTTTTGAGAAGCATTGAAAATCGGTGTGCTGTAACAGAATTTTTGCTGCAATATTCATTTTTGTTATTTCCGGCATGCGTTTGAGATAATAACTGTAATCTGCTAAAAAAACGTCTTTCTCTGTATGGATGTGGTATTCATACGAGCGGGAAATCGCATCGAATCGAGCGTGTGCACGTGGATGAACTTCGAATATCTCCGAAACTGCAATATCGTCTGGTAATATGGCATTTATTCTGTAACGAGTCAATGCAACATCAAGAAGCGTAGCAGTGTCAAAATGCGCGTACATTTCTTTAGCGTGCACGCCAGTATCCGTTCTTCCAGCTCCGGTGAGTTCAATGTCTTCGCGAAGCAACATTTTTAGCGCTTGCATCAACATTTGCTGGACAGATCGTGCATTGGGTTGAATCTGCCAGCCGTGATAATTCTTTCCGAAATAAGAAAATTTGATAAAGTAACGCAAGTAATTTGTTGCTGTAAAGTGAATGCCAAAATTACGAATATTCATCAAATACTCGCGTATACTTAACAGTCTGAAACAAGGCAGTGATCTAAGCAACTATTGAGACAGTTAGCTTTTGAAGCCCTTAAATAACGCTTCCGAAAGTTAAGGCTTAAAATTTTTTTTCTTCATAATAGCACCGACCATTTTTTTAATCAATCCCAAAGTATTTGTACTACTTCATTAAAAAATCACACAGATTTTCCTACGAAAAGGCACTTCAAATTCTACTTCACAGCGGTATTGCTTATATTTGACCAAATCTTCTCTATGGCGGCAAATACCTTCGGAACTCTGCTCACTCTAACCACTTTTGGCGAATCCCACGGCGAGGCCATCGGCGGTATCATCGATCACGTTCCGGCTGGTCTACAAGTTAATTTTCAAGCCATTCAAAATCAAATGAATAGACGTCGACCCGGGCAAAATCAATGGGTGTCGCCACGAAACGAAAGCGATGAAATTACCTGGCTTTCAGGTATTTTTGATGGCAAAACCACAGGAACGCCAATCGGATTTCTAATCCCCAATGCCGACAAAAAATCGGTTGATTACGAGAAGATTAAAGAAGCGTATCGACCTTCACACGCCGACTTCACCTACGATAAAAAGTATGGTTTTCGCGATTACCGAGGCGGCGGTCGCAGCTCTGCACGTGAAACAGCTGTGCGCGTAGCCGCTGGTGCCTTGGTCGAACAATTATTGCCAAATGTGCACATAACCGCTTACGTTTCGCAAATCGGACCCGTGAAAATCGATTCGTATCAAAATAACGTCACAAGGAATCTTGTCGATCAGTCCGAAATTCGCTGTCCCATTCTCGATGTAAGTCAACAAATGCTCGAATTGCTTACCGATCTCAAACAAAAAGGCGACAGTGTTGGCGGCGTGATCGATTGCATCGTAAAAGGTGTGCCTGCCGGATTAGGAGAACCCGTCTTCGACAAGTTACACGCTGCTTTAGGGCGCGCTATGTTATCGATAAATGCCGTTAAAGGTTTCGAAATCGGCAGCGGTTTTCAAGCAGCAAGCATGTTCGGAAGTGCGCATAACGACACTTTTTTACCCGATGGCAGCACGGCAACTAACCATTCCGGCGGTATCCAAGGCGGTATTTCTAACGGTATGGATATTTGCTTTCGTGTGGCTTTCAAACCAGTAGCCACTATTATGCAAGACCAAAAAACAATCAATGCACAAGGCGAGGAAGTAGTGCTTGAGGCTAAAGGTCGCCACGATCCTTGCGTGGTGCCGCGCGCCGTTCCTATTGTCGAAGCTATGACTGCACTTGTTTTAGCCGACTTTTATCTGCTACAAAAAATACAATTATCAAAATAATGAGGCAGCTATTCCCGCTTTTCGCTACAAGTACGCAGCCCCTTTTTTACGCTTGCAACGCTTTTTTTAGGCTTCCTTCGGTCGCCCGCAAAAACCGGCAAGCTGTAAAAATGGGCTTTGCGCGCTTTCCGCTGCAATCGGGGCTGATACAATCGTAACCAAACTATCATGACACAAGAAAAAAAACCAAACGTTTTTGCAAACCTTACAGTACAAATCTTAATCGCGATGATTGCCGGCATTGGTTTAGGCATTTTCGTACATCAAAATTTCGACGTTGCCGCAGCCAAAGAATTTAGCAGTTACATCAAAATTTTGGCTACAATTTTCATTCGCTTAGTGCAAATGATTATTGCACCGCTGGTTTTCACAACACTTATTGTTGGTATTGCAAAACTTGGCGACATAAAAGTTGTTGGTCGAATTGGCGGTAAAGCACTCGGGTGGTTTTTTACAGCGTCGCTTATCTCCTTGTTAATTGGTATGATTTGGGTGAACATACTCGAGCCTGGCGCTGGACTCACATTAGGAAATATCGATACCGCTTCTGCTTCAGAAGTTTCTGCCAAAACAGCCGATTTTTCCGCGCAACATTTCATTGAACACATCATTCCAAAAAGCTTGTTCGAAGCTTTGGCAACAAACGAAATTTTGCAAATTGTAGTTTTCTCGATTTTTTTCGGACTCGCCGCAGCTTCTATGGGCGATCATTCAAAACCGATCATCAAAGCGCTCGATACTGCTTCACACATCGTTCTTAAAATGGTAAACTACGTGATGAAATTCGCACCAATCGGAGTCTTTGGAGCCATTGCTGGCGTTTTTGCAGTGCGCGATTTCAGTGAACTCATGCTTACTTATGCTAAGTTTTTCGGTTCGTTTATGGTTGGAATTTCAAGTTTGTGGGTGGTATTGCTACTCGTTGGTTTTTTGTTTTTGGGTTCGCAAATGAAAGTTTTACTAAAACGCATCACCGGACCGCTGTTTATAGCCTTTGGTACAACCAGCAGCGAAGCCGTTTTTCCGAAATTAACCGAAGAACTCGAACGTTTTGGAATCAAAGACAAAATCGTTTCGTTTATGCTTCCATTGGGCTATTCCTTCAATCTTGACGGGAGTATGATGTACATGACTTTTGCCGCCATTTTTATAGCACAAGTGTACGGCGTGCATCTCGATACGCCAACGCAGTTAACAATGTTACTTGTTTTAATGCTCACCAGTAAAGGAATTGCCGGAGTTCCAAGAGCAAGTTTAGTTGTTGTAGCTGCAACTTGCGGAATGTTCGATATTCCTGTGGAAGGCATCGCACTCATTCTTCCAATCGATCATTTTTGCGATATGTTTCGAAGCGCAACCAACGTGTTAGGAAATGCACTGGCAACAGCTGTTGTCGGTAAATGGGAAAAGGATTAATCGAGAATCTTGTATTGTAATTTCGTATCGTCTAAACCGCAAACGTCTTTTTTTCCGTACCATTGGTATCGATTTTTCGCTACATAATCGTAAACAACATTAGCTAACGCTGTTGGTATCAGGCGAAAAATTCCCGCGAGTGTAAAAATTCCACCCAAGTGTTTCGCGATTTCTAGAGCCGCAGCCGATTTGTAGTAGTAAGCCACATTGGGTTCGTATAAAACAACACTATCTATTTGCTTGCGATCGATACCAATATGCTTCAAAATTTGTTGCCCAAATTCCGATTGCAAAGAAGCGAATCGAAATGCGTCGCTCTTATCATGTTTAATTACGTAACGAACAGCCGAATCGCAAAGCGAACAAACGCCGTCGAATAAAATTAGTTTCTTTCCAACAGGAATTCTAGAAATTAGCTGCTCACTCATTTTTTTGCTTCTACAAGTTCTAATAAATCAAGCGTTACCTTCGAAGTAAAAACACCGTAATTAACCGTTGCCTTCGTCTTTTCAATACTGTCGATTACACCAACTGCTTTTCCATCGTGCATGCGAACGCGATCGCCAATTTTGAGAATGGCCTTCGGTTTTTCAATTACCTCCTTTTCTTTCTTTGCCTTCTTCTCTTTGCGAATTTCGTCGACTTTCACGGCAACTTCGGCAGCTGTTTTTTCTTGCTTTATCTTTTCAACTTGCAAGATTTTAGGTGCCAATTTCTTGCGTTTTGAGTTTTCAACTTCCACTAAACGAACCAATTCGCCAATTAGCTCTTTGCGATTTTTAGAATTGAAATACTTTAACGCTAAATCGTCGACCTTCTGACCGATGTAAATCAGCTTTTGATTTTGATCGTAAAGTTCTTGATAGCTTTCTAATTTCAACTTAATACGCGCATTTATCGTTTCGAGTTTTTCGCTTTCTTCACGTTTCTTAATCTCAACTTCCTTCAAACTTTGCGCGGTTTGCTCCATTTTCGAACGCTCTTTTTGTAAGGTCGCAATCGTTTTATCGAAACGAACTTTACCGGATTCGATTTTCTTCTTCGCCCGATTAATCAAACCGTACGGAATACCGTTTTTCTGAGCCACTTCAAACGTAAATGAACTTCCGGCTTGACCGATAATAAGCTTAAACATCGGTTCAAGCGACTGTTCATCGAAAAGCATATTGGCATTTGTGGCTTCGGGTAATTCGTTAGCGAGCATCTTTAAATTAGCGTAATGTGTAGTAATGATTCCAAACGCATCGCGATGATAGAATTCTTCTAAAAACGTTTCTGCCAAAGCGCCACCTAACTCGGGATCTGAACCCGTTCCAAATTCATCAATCAAAAATAAAGTATTCTTATTGCACTTACGCAAAAAGTAATTCATGTTTTTGAGTCGGTAAGAATACGTACTCAAATGGTTTTCAATAGATTGATTGTCGCCAATATCCGTTAAAATTCGATCGAAAAGGAAAGTCGAACTACGCTCATGCACCGGAATTAAAAATCCACTTTGCAACATCAATTGCAGCAAACCGATGGTTTTAAGCGAAATAGTTTTACCGCCGGCGTTCGGTCCTGAAATAACGATAATTCTATTTTCTTGCGTAAGTTCAAAGGTTTGCGGATACGTTACTTTCTTTTCGGCTAGGTTATTCAGATACAAAATAGGATGATACGCTTCTCGAAAATACACGCGCCGTTCTTTATTGTTGATTTCCGGCAAAATACCATTGATTTTTCGGGCATATTTTGCTTTTGCTGCAATAACATCAATATCGCTCAAAAAATCTTGATAAGCTCCTAATATTTCGCCGAAAGGCCGCAATTGTGCAGTCAATAAAAGTAAAATACGCCGGATTTCTTCGCGTTCTTCAAATTCTAAATTGGCTAATTCTCGCGAATACTTGTATGTTGATTCGGGTTCGATATACGAAATGCTTCCCGTTTTTGAAGTTCCTAAAATTGAGCCTTTCACTTTTTTACGGTACATCGACAAAACGGCAAGTACGCGTCGGTTGTCCACGAAACTCTCTTTAATATCGTCCAAATAGCCCAAGCTGTTGTATTGGGTAAGTGCCATTCCAAAACTCTGATTTACTTTTCCGCGAACTTGCTGCATATTTCTGCGAATATCCACCAGATCGGGCGAGGCATTATCGCGTATCTCTCCATACTTATCAATCACATTATCAATAAATTTAGCAATGTCTTTTGAAATAGTAATTTCACTTGCTTTTGCTGCTAATTCCGGATAGTATTCTTCAAATTTTTTAAGGAAAGTAATCAGTGTGGCAGCTGTTTCTGAAATCGACAAGAACTTCCGAAAGCTGCTTATTTCAAGCATACTGCCTTCGATATTCAACATCTTTAAATCCGAGACAATACTTTCGAATCCGTGGTTTGGAATAGCGTTGTTGTTGTCGAAAGACGAGCGGTATTCCGATGTGTGCTGCAGTGCTTTTAAAAGCTCTAGTTTATCGGCAATTGGTTTAACTTGCAGTGCTTTTTCTTTGCCGATTTCGGTGTTGCATTTCTCGGCAAGCGTTTCGAGTATGGTTGGAAATTGTAAATCGGTTATGGTTTTTGGGCTTATAGATAGCATTCGCGTTTACTCGTATTTTTTAACAAAGATACGGCGATGCAATTAATAACTTTATGCTCTTTTAAGAAAGCATTAGCAACAGTTTAAGCAATTCAAATTTGTACACTATGAAGTTAAGTTTACATCCGCTTTGGCGAGAAAAGTTGGAACAGGAATTCGAGAAACCATACTTTGTTCAGTTAATGACTTTTCTGAAACGAGATTTTCGCATTTACCCATGCTATCCACCGGAAGCCGATGTTTTTGCTGCCTATAATTTGTGTCCGATTGATAAGATAAAAGTAGTAATCATCGGGCAAGATCCGTATCACGGCGATGGACAAGCAAACGGACTTTGTTTTTCGGTTAACGATCGAATTCCGCCACCTCCTTCTTTAGTAAATATTTTTAAAGAATTACACAGCGACACAGGGCTTCCGATACCCAAATCGGGAAATTTACATCATTGGGCAAAGCAGGGTATCATGCTTTTGAATAGTACACTCACGGTTCGTGGCGGAACCGCTCATTCGCATTCACGTAAAGGATGGGAAGAGTTTACGGATGCTACCATCAAAGTGATCAACGACGAAACGGAGCAAGTCATTTTTTTACTTTGGGGCAATTTTGCTAATAAAAAAGCCAAGTTTATCGATCGAAAAAAGCACTTTGTTTTGGAAGCGGGTCATCCTTCGCCGTTAAGCGCCAATAATGGTAAGTGGTTTGGAAACAAACATTTCACTAAAACAAACGAAATTTTAGTATCGCTG
>CALRVY020000026.1:0-24430 GCA_943371725.1 Pseudanabaena sp. UWO311
AGTGGCTTAGAGGAAATTCAGTAGTACCAGGTGCAAATAATACGACCTTCTCTCCTACGCTTCCCGGAATTTATACCGCTCGTGTTACAAACGATTCTTGTCCAGCAGTAGTTTCCAATGCAGTTGAAATCATTCAAGCACCGTTGATAAACCCCATACAACCTCAAAGGATATGCGATGGAAACGTAGCTACTTTAACGGCTACCGTAAGCAATTTAGCAAGTTTGCAAAATCCCACTTATCAATGGTTTAAAGACGGAGTACTACTTTCAGGAGCTACAAATACAACATTAATCATTGATAACACCATACAAGCTGCGGGCACTACAGCATCTTACGAAATTCGTATTTCGGATGGTACTTGTATCGGTCAAGAAACAACAAGCGTAACGATTAACGAGCTTCCCGTTTTGGCGAACAATGTTAGCTTAGAACAATGCGATTATATTGCTCCTTCAACAGATGGCATTGCAGTAACAAATTTAACGCAAGTTGCCGATGTGCTTCGCCAAAACAATACTGCAATCCAGTTGCGGTACTTCCGCGATGCTTCACTGCAAAACGAAATTACAACACCAGAAGCATATACTAACGAAACTGCATTTGCTCAAACAATATACGTAACCGGAAGTATTCCTACGCAAAACCCGGTATGTGAGTCGAACGTTGCTACCATCAGTTTACAAATAACTCCCACAACAATTGATGTTTACCCGGACATGGTACCGATTTGTCCTGAAATCAATCAAAATTTTGGTTTAGCTAATTTTGAACAACGTCGACAATTCATAAAAAACACCTATTTCCCAACTATAATCGTAGATATTTCTTTTTACCTAAGCGCAACAGACGCAGCAGTAGAAGTTAACGCATTAGATAATACGAGTCCGATTCCTGTTGGAAATAATCCGATTTTTGTTCGTGTAGAAAGCGGGAACAACTGCGAAGGGATTGCGACATTTAATCTGCTAGTAAACACACCACCGCAACAAGGAACTATTACAAACGTTGCTAAATGTGACAACGATTTATTTGTACTTTCCTCAAAAGACACGGAAATTCTTGCTTTCCAAAATCAACCCGTAACTATAAATTACTATAGCTCTTTCGATGCCGCAGAAGCAAACGGACCTTCACTAAACAAAAATACCAATATTGCTCTACCCATTGGTATAACCGAAGTTTTCGCAGGAATTAGAACGCAAGCAAACCAATGCCTTGCTATCCTACCATTTCAAATTGAGAATTTTGATCATCCGCAATTAACTGCACCAAATCCAATTGGAATTTGCGGAAGTACCACTGCAACGTTTGACTTAACAATTCGAAACAACCAAATAACCGGTGGCAACCCAAATTTAGTTGTATCGTATTTTGCAAGTCCTGCCGATTTAAGTGCAAACACACCCATTGCTACTCCAAACTCTTTTGTTTCGAGTTCCACAACTGTTATTGCGTTGGTTATTGATACGGCAAACAACAATTGTCCTTCGCAAACAACACTTGAACTCAACGTAAATTTGAATCCAGGCGCAACTCAAAATCCGCAGCCGTTATACATTTGCGACGACAGCGGATTTGCAACATTCAACTTAACGGAACGATTGCCGGCATTGCTAGATCAAACGCCAGAAGACGAAGTAACCGTTCGTTATTATATTGATGAAAACGATGCCCTAGCTGGCAATGCGGATTTTATCTCATCGCCCGAATCCTTTACAAATACCGTTGCAAACACACAAACCATTTTTACTCGAATCACTAGCACCGTCAATTCCGATACAGAGAACAACATCCCTTGTTTTACTATTCTAGAATTACAGATTATTGTTCAGCCTTTTCCCGAGAATCAATTAAACAACTACCCGTACAAAATTTGCGTTACAGAAACAGGTGACGTAACTAGAGAAGCATTCATTGATACTGGTTTAGCTGCTGCCGATCATCTGTTTTTGTGGTATCGTGGCTTCGATGCGCTTCCCGAAAACCTCATTTTAGGTGCTAATGGACCAACGTTCGAAACCGATGAGTCGGGCAACTTTTCGGTAAGAGCAACGAACATAACAACTCCTGCATTTTGTAGTTCTGTTTTCAATTTCACAACGCGCGAAACGGTCATCCCTAATTCAGTGACCGTAACACCTGAGGTTTTAGTTGCCTTTGAAATCGATAATACGGTAACTGCAATTGCTGCACCACCATCTGCAGATTACGAATACATGCTAGGAAATTACGGCTGGCAGGATAGTCCGACGTTCGAAAATGTGCGTGAAGGACTTTACATTATGACTGTTCGTAATAAATTTGGTTGCGGCGAAGTGTTCACTTCTGTAGCTGTGGTCGATTATCAGAAATTCTTCACACCGAATGGTGATGGTATCAACGATCTTTGGAATCTACAAGGACGTACAGGACTGCGTTTCAACAATATTTTTATATTCGATAGACACGGAAAATTACTACGAGAGCTTTTCGCTAATGAAACGGGGTGGGACGGCACCTACAACGGATCGCCAATGCCTGCCGACGACTATTGGTTTAAAGTTGAATACGCTACTCAAAATACGCAAGGTACGTTTCAGGGTCATTTTACATTAAAGCGGTAATAGGGCTCTTCTGAAGTTGAGACAAGGCATTTCCGATTTCAGTATAGAAATTAAAAATGGCCGTCGGTCATTCTAACCTACGCTCGTTTAAAAGTACTTTTACACTTAAAAACAGTCGCCTCGTTGTTCGTTTTTTGATAATTTAAAATCAGACGAGAGAAAGTAATAAACAAAGAGCTGTTTGAAAAACAATTCGTTTCCACGTTTCCCTGCACAAGGGATGGCAACGAAAATACAACCGTTGCGGCGCGATTGAAACCCGGATTTGGCTGGCGACCAGCGGAAGCCAACCAAATGCATAGGCTGATACAACGGAAACCCGACATCCATTTCACTGCTATTTATAAAAAATGAGGTAATTTGCAGTCGTTGTAAACTAACAAAATGGGAAATCAGTTGCTTTTGAGCCAGTACAAAGTTCGATCCTAAAATCTATTGAAATGGCAAGAACAGCAATTATATAAAGATGAGCGAAAAACGTAAAATATCGATACGATTTTTTAATGACCAAGAGGTGAGAGCTGTCTGGGACAATAAAAATTCCAAATGGTGGTTTAGCGTGTTAGATATCGTACGAGTGCTCAACGAAGAACCCGATTATACCAAAGCTCGAAATTACTGGAAGTATCTTAAAGCGAAACTCAAAAAGGAAAACAACAAACTGGTTAGTGCTACTACCCAGTTCAAAATTCTTGCTCCCGATGGTAAACTACGATTGACCGATGTAGTAGACAGCGATGGTGCAACAAACTTGGCTAAAAATTTCCCCAACAATAAGGCTATGAAGTTTTTAGACTGGTTTTTGTACAGCGAGAGTAGCATAGATGGACAAAGCAAGAAGAAAGCCTACACCTTATTTGAAAGTAACTTAATCAGTGATTTTGAAGTAGGAACAACCAAAGGATTGCAGCAAATACACGCCTACTTGTTTGGCGGCTTATATGAATTCGCAGGTCAGATTCGCGAAAAAAATATCGCAAAAGGCGGATATCAATTCACTTATGCTCAGCATTTGAAACAAACTTTACTGGAAATTGATGCGAGGCCTCATGAAACGTTTGACGAGATTATACATAAGTACGCAGCCATGAATATTGCACACCCGTTTATGGAAGGCAACGGAAGAAGTACTAGAGTTTGGCTTGATTTAATGCTTAAAAAAAAGCTAAGCAAATGTGTAGACTGGAGTAAAATTACCAAACAGAGTTACATGAACGCAATGATTATTAGCACTATTGACCATACTGTTTTGGTACCACTTATTGCAAGTGCCCTTACAGACCAGATTAACGACCGCGAAATGTTTATGAAAGGTATAGACTACTCCTACTACTACGAAGAGGAATCTAAGAATTAAAAAATTAGACTCATACTACAACTTTTCAATCCACTGAATTTTCGACAACGCTCCCTGCACAAGGGATGGCAACGAAAATACAAGCTTTTTGGCGCGATTGAAGCCCGAATTTGGCTGGCGACCAACGGAAGCCCAACCAAATACGTTGGCTGAAACAGCGCCAAAACGCGCGTATTGTAGTGAACAGCCCGACCTGCCGCAACGGTAATTTCCACTATACGACGCGGCAGGGTGTGCACAGAAAATTTAGAGAATGGAAAGAATGAAAAGAATGAAAAAAAAAAGAATTAGAAGTTAATCACTTACAGCTAAAAAGCCTACAGCTTACAGCGAACAGCAAACAGCGTACAGCGTACAGCGAACAGCTTACAGCGAACAGCAAATAGCGAACAGCTAAAAGCAAACAGCGAACAGCGAACAGCGAACAGCGAACAGCTTACAGCTTACAGCTAATCGCTAAAAGCTTACAGCTAACAGCTAACCCAAAAACTTTCGCCAGGCAAATAGCTGTCGTGAGCTGAGGTAATTAGCGTCGTGTTCGAAAGTGTAGGCTTCTTGTTCAAAACAAATGTATCGATAGGCTTTATGGGCATTTCCGCGATAAATAATCATATTTCGCAGGAAATCGAGGGCGTAAAACAGATAGAAAAATACGAAGAGTAACTCTTTTTGTTGCCTAAAATGAATGCGCTCGTGCTGCAACAAAACCGCATCGCGTGCATCGACAGCTGTTGCCACAAATATAAACGGATACACCGCCAGCGCACGAAAACGTTTCGAAAACAAAAACGGAGCTACAACAATCATTTGCTAAATGTTAAATCGGTTTACAAAGATGAGATTAAACGCGTAATTTTGTTAAGTCGTTATGCAACCAAATAAATTCCAAGAAGAAAAGCCCAAAGAAGGAGAAGATTACTATCTGACTCCCGAAGGCTATCGTTGTTTTACCGAAAAGTGGCACTTAAAGCGCGGTTATTGCTGCAAAAGCGGCTGTCGGCATTGCCCATACGGATTCGACAAAAAAACAAACACCATCAGAAAAAAGAAATAAAAGCATGACTTTTAAAGAAGAAATTCTAGCGGGCATTCCCGATTATTTACCCGAGTTAAAAACGTACGATCCGACGGTAAATCACGCGCCAAAACGAAAAGCTATTCTTAGCGAAGCCGAAACTAAATTAGCCTTACAAAACGCGTTGCGCTATTTTAAACCGGAGCTGCACGCTGCTTTACTTCCCGAATTTAAAGCGGAACTCGAAACCTACGGACGTATTTACATGTATCGTTACCGACCCGATTACGCCATTTACGCACGACCTATTTCCGAGTATCCCGGACAATCCGAGCAAGCCAAAGCCATTATGCTAATGGTTCAAAACAATTTGGATCATGCTGTGGCGCAACATCCGCACGAGCTAATTACGTACGGCGGAAACGGCGGCGTGTTTAGCAACTGGGCGCAATACCGCCTTACCATGCAGTATTTGGCAACCATGACCGATGAACAAACTTTAGTGATGTATAGCGGACATCCGATGGGTTTATTTCCGTCGCATAAAAACGCACCTCGTGTGGTTGTCACCAACGGCATGATGATACCAAACTACTCTAAACCCGACGATTGGGAACGATTCAACGCATTAGGAGTTACGCAATACGGACAAATGACCGCCGGATCGTATATGTATATCGGTCCGCAGGGTATTGTACACGGAACCACCATTACTGTTTTAAATGCCTTTCGAAAAATTGGCAAGAATCCGAGCGGCGGCTTGTTTGTTACCTCGGGCTTAGGCGGCATGAGCGGCGCACAGCCTAAAGCGGGTAACATTGCGGGTTGCGTAACGGTTTGCGCGGAAGTAAATCCGAAAATCACGCAGATCAGACACGAACAAAAATGGGTAGACGAAATTTACAGCGATCTAAATGCACTCGTTGTCCGCGTTAAAGAAGCAAAAGCAGCCAAAGAAGCGGTATCACTTGCCTTCTTAGGAAATGTTGTTGAAGTTTGGGAACGTTTCGATGCGGAAGGTATTATGATTGATATTGGTTCCGACCAAACTTCGTTACACAATCCGTGGGCAGGTGGCTATTATCCAGTAGGTTTAAGTTTTGAAGCAGCAAACGATTTGATGGCTAATGATCCGGAAACATTTAAGGATCAGGTGCGCCAAAGTTTGAAGCGACACGCAGCGGCCATAAACAAACACACAGCACACGGCACTTACTTTTTTGATTACGGAAACGCATTTTTATTGGAAGCCAGTAGAAGCGGCGCCGATATTATGGCAGAAAACGGCATCGATTTTAAGTATCCGAGTTACGTGCAAGATATCATGGGTCCGATGTGCTTTGATTTTGGATTCGGTCCGTTTCGTTGGGTTTGTGCTAGCGGAAAAATGGAAGATCTCGACACCACCGACCAAATAGCCTTGGATGTTTTACAGCGCTTGGCGCAGAAAGCTCCGGTAGAAATTGCACAGCAAATGATGGATAACATCAAGTGGATTGAAAGTGCTAAAGCAAACAATTTGGTAGTAGGATCAAAAGCCCGCATTTTATATGCCGATTCGGAAGGACGTGTTGAAATAGCCGCAGCATTTAACCGAGCGATTGCCGAAGGAAAACTCGGACCGGTTATTTTGGGCCGCGATCATCACGACGTTTCCGGTACCGACTCACCCTACCGCGAAACTTCAAACATATACGACGGTTCCCGATTTACGGCCGATATGGCGATTCATAACGTAATAGGCGACAGTTTTAGAGGTGCCACTTGGGTATCGATACACAACGGTGGCGGTGTTGGCTGGGGCGAGGTGATAAACGGCGGTTTCGGTATGGTTCTTGATGGTACAGAAGAAGCAGCTAAACGATTGGAATCGATGCTGTTTTGGGACGTTAACAACGGTATTGCACGACGAAACTGGGCGCGAAATGAAAACGCTGTTTTTGCTATAAAACGCGCCATGGAAGCGCAACCCTTACTAAAAGTTACCATCCCAAATCTGGTAGATGAGCAGTTGCTAAAGTAAACAGTGGAAAAAGTAGGAAGCTTAAAAATTTTTCTGTTTGCAAACATTCTTCTGGCTTTAGGTTGGCTGATCGATAGTTTGTACTTGAAATACAGTTTGTTGTTTACATCCATAGTGCTTAATGTAGTCGCCGTTTACACGAGTATTAAAGAAAAGAGAAGAAAATGAAAAAGGCTGTTTTTTTACTGATGGTGCTGATGCTTATGGTGGGATGCCGTAGCGTGCACGTTTCGGCAGATTTCGACAATAAAGTTGATTTTACTGCCTACAAAACCTACAATTTAATGACTACTGAGATTGCTAAAGTTGCTATTTCAGACTTGGACAAGCGCCGCATAACATCCGCTATTGAAGAATCGTTGCAAAGCAAAGGTTTTACAAAATCGGATAATCCGGATGTTTTGGTAAACATTTTCACCAAAGAGCGCAAAGAAGTGAACGTCAACAACTGGAACGCCGGCTGGGGCTGGGGTTGGGGCTGGGGCTGGGGAGGTCCTTGGGGTTGGAATAATTATTCTGTAACTACCGACACCTACGGCACACTCTACATCGATGTGGTTGACGCTCGCAAACAAGAACTCGTTTGGCAAGGACAGGGCGACGGACTGCTGGATTTGAATCCAAAACGAAAAGAAGCGAAAATCCGCGAATTTGTCTCCGAAATCTTGGCACAATATCCGCCACAACCGAAAAAATAAATACATCTTTCACTGAAATTGTAGAAGAATTCGTTTGTTCCACGAACGTATATTAACTTTTTAAAGCGCTATTTTAATTTCAGTTTAACGCAATCTACGACGCATTTACAACGTTTTCGCTGTGGTGCGTCGTTGTACTTTTTGTACTTTAGCTAAAAAATTACCTATGTCTGAGCATTTTGTTAGCAATCCGTTGATCGACCGCTTACCGCAACATCTCAAACAATTCATTAAGCCCCAGAATTACGACGACTACACGCCTATAAACCAAGCGGTTTGGCGCTACGTAATGCGTAAAAACGTGGATTACCTCTCGAAAGTTGCGCATCATTCGTATGTCGATGGATTAGCGAAAACCGGTCTCAGTGTTGATGAAATTCCAAATATGTATGGGATGAATCGGATTCTGAAAGAAATCGGTTGGGCAGCTGTTGCTGTCGACGGTTTTATTCCGCCAAATGCTTTTATGGAATTTCAGGCATACAATGTTTTAGTCATTGCCTCCGACATCCGACAATTAGAACACATCGAATATACTCCGGCACCCGATATCATTCACGAAGGCGCTGGTCATGCACCGATCATTGCAAATCCGGAATACGCTGAGTATTTGCGCCGATTTGGCGAAATTGGTTGCAAAGCCATTTCATCGCACAAGGATTACGAAATGTACGAAGCGATACGATTGTTATCGATTTTGAAAGAAGCTGAAGATGCCTCGCCGGAAGATATCGCTGCCGCGGAAAAACGTGTCGATGAACTTCAAAACAATATGGGCGAACTTTCGGAAATGGCTCAAATTCGTAACTTACATTGGTGGACTGTGGAATACGGATTGATTGGCAGCTTAGACGATCCGAAGATTTACGGTGCGGGATTATTGTCGTCGATTGGCGAAAGTAGTTGGTGCATGACCGATGCTGTACAAAAGCTCCCCTACTCCATTGCCGCTGCACAGCAAAGTTTCGACATCACTAAACCACAACCTCAGCTTTTTGTTACACCCGATTTCGCACATTTGAGTTTAGTTTTAGAAGAATTTGCCAATAGCATGTCGCTTCGAACAGGTGGTTTAAGCGGTGTTAAAAAATTAGTAAACAGCCAAGCCTTAGGAACAGTTGAATTATCTACCGGACTTCAAGTTTCGGGCGTTTTCACTAACGTAATCTCTCACGAAGGCAAGCCAATTTATATTCAAACAACGGGTAAAACCGCTTTAGCATACCGCGAAAAAGAACTTGTTGGTCACGGAACCGAAACGCACAAGGACGGCTTTGGTAGTCCGATTGGAAAATTAAAAGGGATCAATTTAGCCATCGAAGATATGTCGCCACGGGATTTACGTGCCTACGACATTTACGAAGGCGAGCGCGTGGAATTGGTTTTTGAAGGCGATTTAACTGTGGAAGGTGAAATCATCACAGGAAGCAGGAATTTACAAGGTGAAATCATAATAATTAGCTTCCGCGATTGTACAGTAAAGCACGGAGATACCGTATTGTTCCGACCGGAATGGGGCGTTTACGATATGGCCGTGGGCAAGAAAATTGTTTCGGCATTCTCAGGACCAGCCGACGTACGTAGCTTCGATTTAATTACACACGTTCCTTCTTCCACAACTATAAAAGCTAAAAAATCGGACGAACGCTCGGCTTTAGAAGCACTGTATGCTGCGGTTCGCAAACATCGAAACGGCAAGGAAAAAGCTAATTTGTCGGAAATTTTACAAACCCTAGAAACACGTTTTCCGGAAGATTGGCTTTTGGCAGTCGAAATTCTGGAATTAGCACACGCAGACGAAGACGAAGCACTACAAAATGCTGCACTACAATTACTTGAAACTCGGAAGGAAAGTCGTAAAGAAATTGCGCACTTGATCCGAAATGGTATTGAGTTGGCACAGCCGCAGGTTATTTAAACAGCTTTGTTTAGAAAAAACACTATACTTCCTTTATGGAAAAATTATATCAGAAGTTGCTTTCTGAAAAAACAAAAGAAAAAAGCGAAAGGGTAATCTTATGGGTTGCCCTTGCTAGTTTTCTTGTGCATCTTCTTTTAATTGGCGCTTTACATTTTGATTTGATTCATTTTGAAACCGATTCGAAGTTGTTAAAGAATCCGATTGCTGCGATTTACACACCTTTTTCCTTCATTCTTGTTTACGAAGTTTATCTACTTGTTTACTACCTACCAAAGTCGACAGCTACGTATATTTCCAAGCAATACGAAATTATTGCACTTATTATCATTCGTCGATTATTTAAAGATTTATCTGACTTATCACTATCGTCTGATTGGTTTACGATCAAAAACGATTTACAATTTACCTACGACCTTATTGCTTCGGTTGTATTGTTTTATCTAATCTATTTGTTTCAAGTCCAAAAAGCTAAGGTTTACAGGACTATTGAGAACAATGAAAATCACGATGCACGAATAAAAAAATTCATCTTTGCAAAAAAGTGTATTGCTACTGCACTCGTGCCTATTTTAATAATAATCGCAATCTACTCATTTATAAGTTGGAGTTTAGGCGTGTTTGCACCACTAGAAAACAACGGAATCACCTTTAAAAACATCAATAATATTTTCTTCGAGCAATTTTTTAATATTCTAATTATTGCTGATGTGATTTTACTGCTGTTTTCATTTTTCCACACCGACGAATTTCATAAAGTAATACGCAATTCAGGATTTATTATATCAACCATTTTAATTCGGATATCGTTTTCAGTAACTGGGATTGTAAATGTTGCATTGATCGTTTCATCTGTTTTATTTGGGCTTATAATGCTCTACATTCATAATAGATTTGAAAAACAACTTGCTTCTAACAACAAAATAGAATAACCTAATTGAACTGACTTTTATTAAAAAACGTTATAAAACACGACTGTAGAATAGTTTGCAAATATTTTGTCTGCATTTGAGAAATTTGTTGCCAAAGACAATCGAATCGTTGGTTAAGTTGTAAATCGCATTTCATTAAAAAAACAAAGAGCGGACCAAAAATCCGCTCTTTTCATTCTGTTTGGATAAGGGAACTACTGTATTTAGAAAATATGCGTCTAATTCACGGGAACATCGGTAAAAGTTCCGTACAATCGTGTTAATCCACTATTTCCTGTTCGAAACGCCTCGTAAGTTCCCGTGATTTTATTATTAGTGTTTGAAGAAATAGTTACTATTCCGGACTCGGCTACAAAAAACGGATTTTCGCCGGTGTAAGTAAACATGTTTGCACCAGAACTCGACAAAGTGTACGCCGCTGCTGAACTTCCTGACAAATTAATTTCGAACAAGGTCGAACCATCCGCTTTCTTTGCAAGGAGTGTATTAAATTGATTTGTAAATGTAGCGGAAGCAGCTTGGTTAACCGTGCCATTCGGATCGTTTTCACGCCAAGTGAAACCAACTGTGTTGTTGTTTCCTCCGCCGTTGTTTGAACTGTCGTCGTCGCTGCATGAACTAGTTGTTATAAAAGTTGTTGACACGAAAAGTATAAAAAAAATTCTTTTCATAAGTTATAGTTTACGTTTTAGGGATTAAATTTTCGATGGAATTTTAGGGATTTTGAACGTCGAATGTTCCAGATATCACAATTTCTGTGGCAGGTGTTCCACCAACGAATGTACCTGAAAAGCTTCCTTTCATTCGTTTATAATTTTGCATGATTTCGAGAGTCATTGTTCCCGAATTTGGAATATAAATTACATCTCCAACTTTGTATGTAATACTAGATGAATAGGCAATGTTTACGGCTTGCCCAATTGGAAACTGATTTGGAAAAATAGCCGAACTAAAACTCACACCATTTGCACCCGTAGCGATAAATGCTTGCGTACCTCCAGCGGAGACCTCTGCTAATACAATATCATTTGTCGCAAATTCAGCCGTTCCAATAGTTGCATTAAAGAAATTTGATGTTGGTGAAGGATTCGATGAGCTGTCGTCGTTACTACTGCAAGCAGTAATTGAAAATACAACAGTGGTAACTAAAAATAAAAGTACTCTTTTCATGATGTTTAATTTTAACATCACAAACTTGCAAAACAATAAAGTGCCCAACCATCCGAAGAAAATCGTATTTGGTGATTGCTTTCAATCAGTGCGGAGCTCGAACAAAAAACTAGTACATATCAAATCAAATTATTTCTTCTTGCTTTTTCAACGGCTTCTAGCTTGCTGTGCACACGCAGTTTTCCATAGATGTTTTCGATGTGCTTGCGAACGGTATTTGGCGATAAGAATAAATTTTCGGCTATGTTAATGTAATTCAAACCTTTGCTAATTTGCTCTAAAACTTCAGTTTCGCGTGCGCTCAACGTAATTTCTTCTCGCGATTCAAAGCTTTCTGCTAAAGTCGGATTTCGGAGTAACTTCAACGTCTTAAAGGCAATTGATGGATGCATAGCTGCGCCACCGTTAATGGTTTCTAAAATTTTCTTATGTAATTCTTCCGGATCAATTTCCTTCAACAAATATCCGTCGGCACCGGCTTTAATTGCGTTAAAAATATTTTCGTCGTTATCAAAAACGGTCAGCATAATGATTTTGATTTGTGGGAAACGCTGCTTTATGGCGTGAGCGGCTTCAATACCATTAGTTCCCGGCATTTCAATGTCCATCAAAATGACATCGATATTCGGATTATCAGCAACTTTCTTCACGATTTCGAGGCCGTCTTTCGCGGTAAATTTTACCGTAAAATCGTCAAAAAATTGCAACTTCTCAACTGTCGATTTCACCAAAAAAGTATTATCGTCGGCTATGGCTATTCGTATCATATCAATTGTGTTTTAGGGAAACGCATGCAAACTTCCATACCTGAAATGCTGCGCTTAACTTCGAAAGTGCCCGCTAATTCTCCTGCACGTTTTTCCATATTTAACAAGCCATTTCCAAGCGTAATTTCTTCAAAATCAAAACCTTTACCGTCGTCGGAAATACAAATAGTAAGATTCATTTCGTCTTGATAAACCGAAACAGCAATCGATTTTGCTTCGGCATACTTCAAACTGTTATTTACTGCTTCCTGAATAATCCGATACACATTCATTCCTTGAATTGCGGTAAAAGTTCGTGCTTTCAAATCTTCATCAATCGAAAAAGTGAACGCTACTTGCGACATTTCGCTGGCTTTTTCCACAAAATTCAATATTCGCAATTTGAGTTGATCGAATGAGATGTGACTTTCGTTCATGGCCCAAATGGTATCGCGTAATTCTACAATAGTACTTTTTGTGAAATCGGCTACGGATTTAAGCTTTCGCAGAATTTTCTCGTCGCTGTTCTTAAATGCATAACCAATATTATTTACGGAAGAAATAATGAATGTTAGTTGTGCTCCGATATTGTCGTGTAAATCTCTGGAAATACTCTCGCGTTGTTCTTGAAGTCGCTTTTGTGTTTCGATTTGCTGCAATGCCGTTTGGAGTTCAAAACTTTGCAATTGCTGGCGGTTTTTGATTTTTTGTTGTCGATAAAAGAGAAATCCAACGGCTACTGAAAGTAGTGCGATTACACTTAAAGCGATAATTGTGATGTTTCGTCGTTCGGTTTTGGCTTGTTGCGCAATCAATTCACGTTCTTTTTTAGCGGTTTCGTAAACGGTTTCTAGTTCGAAACTAGCTTTTGTTTTTTCGTATTCAAAGAGATGATCGCGACCTGCTGCGTATTTATCCGCATAAAGTGCCGCATTCTTATAGTCTTGCACTTTACCATACGCGGTAGCTAAAACTTTATACGCTTTAACAACGGTAAGAAATTGCTCTTCGCGCGAAGCTGTTTCCTCAGCTTTTCTTGCCCAAAAAATGGCGTCGTTAATTTTTCTCTGCTTCAATAAACAATTGGCATATACTGCGCTTATGTTTGCCACTTCATAACTGTTTTGATATTTCTCATGGAGTTTAATACTTTGTAAGTAATTGCTTTCTGCTTTCTCGTAAACACCTAAACTATCGTAAACAACGCCTATATTGGACAAAGGATATGCTGTGTACGTCTCATATCCGAGGTTTTGATAACCTAATATAGCTTGTTTTGAATAAGAAACAGACTCTTTAAACTTGCTAAAGTTGATTAAAATCGAACCCATATTTCCAGCTGAAACGGTTTTGCCGAAATCATCTGTAGTTTTCTGATACAATTCGTACGCTTTATTGTAGTATTTTAAAGCTTTGGTATAATCCTTCATTTCCTTGTAAACGATACCAATGTTGGTACAAGTCATTGCCACTTGCGACGTTAAGTTTAAATCTTCATACATCTTCAATGCTGTAAAATAGTATGCTAACGCTTGTCGATACTTTCCTTCGCTATCAAAAGCAACACCTAAATTGTTGTAGGTATCGGCCAGGTCTTTTTTAGTTCCTGCTATTTTTCTGGCATCGAGAGCTTTTTGATGGTAAATCAATGCTGAATCGAGTTTTCCATGAAACTGAAAACCGTTTGCTAACACATTATAGGCATCGCCTTCGAATCTTTTGTCGCCCACTTTTTTCGCATAACGAACGGCGGTTCTTGCAAATTGAATGCTCTTGTTGAAATCGGTGTGAGTGTAGGCATCGCTAATTCGCACTAAGTTTTTAAAGCGTTCTTTAGCTGTTCCGGAGTTAAGCTTCCGCAACATACTATCTATTCGCTGATCTTGTGCAGAAGCCCAATTTGCAACAGCAAGGAAAAGCAAACTATAAAATAGGTGCTTATTCATGGTTTTGGTTGGATAATGTTTCTAAAGTACTAAATTTTAAGAAACGAATGCTGCTGTTTAAGAAGAAAACCCCCGACGAAAGATTCTAACGAAGGGGGAAATCAAACAAACGCTACTACTGCATTTTACTGTAATTCGGCTTTAAAACTACCTTCGGTAATAGAAACTTGGTTCGTAGATCCCGGAATATTTTCTGGCGCTGTTGCAGAAAAAGTTCCACTGATTGAAGTTTCGGTAACCTCAGTGATTTCTACTGTGCCCGTTCCTCGAACTGAAGTAAAAGTTTGAAAGCTCGTTGGTGTACTGCCTAATAGCAAGTAATTAATGTATCCGTCGGTTAAGTCGTTATTCCCTGATGTATAAGTTCCAATTCCCGTGTAATTGGCAACCTGGATTTGAATAGAGTTGCCCGAACTAGCACTACTCTGAATCATGAGCATTCCGGCTACCGATACTGCTGTTGGAGTAACAAAACTGCTGTAATTTTGCCCGTTGACTTTTGCGGTTAGAAAGAACCCAGAATTCCCACCTGAACCATTATCATCACTACTACAAGATATTGTTAAAGCTGCAATTACTGCAAAGATTGATTTAAAAATAGTTTTCATACACTGTTTTTTTAATGGATTAGTACTATCACAAAGTTGCTTTTTCAATGACTTCACAGCAATAAGGCACTTGCCGTATTTTCTTACAACAATCGATTGTCTTTTGCTTTCTGGATGGCTTCAAGCTTGTTGTGTACTTGCAATTTGGTATAGATGTTTTCCACGTGTTTGCGAATCGTTCCTAAACTTAAAAACAAGTTTTCAGCAATTACTTGATACTTCAAACCTTTGCTTAGTTGTTCCAAGACTTCAATTTCGCGAGGAGTAAGTGAAACCTCTTCGCTACTAATTTGGGTGCTCTCGAAGACTATCGGATTACGAAATAATTTAAGTGTTTTGAGAGCAATAGAAGGCGTCATGGTTGCTCCGCCCTGCATCGTATCGCAAATACCTTGATACAAATCAGTTGGATTCACTTCTTTGAGTAAGTATCCATCCGCACCTGCTTTTATAGACTTGAAAATACTTTCATCGTTGTCGAAAACGGTTAGCATAATTATCTTGATCTGTGGAAACCTAGTTTTAACTGCATCGGTAGCTTGAATTCCGTTCATAACGGGCATTTCAATATCCATAAGAATCAAATCAATATGTCGGTCTTTTTCTAACTTTGAAAGCAATTCTGTTCCGTTTTTTGCGGTAAATCGACAGCATGTATCAGGAAACAATGCTAGTTTTTCAGCTATTGCTTTTTGTAAAAAAATATTGTCATCAACAATAGCTAACTTAATCATATTTAGGAATTTAATTGATTTTTATAGAAACGAAACTGCACGCGTGTACCGCCTTCCGATTGCGAAACAATTTGAAAACTGCCGCCAATTTCTTCGATGCGCTTTTCCATGTTATGAAGTCCGGAGCCAAAATTCTGTACTTCTTGATTGAAACCAACACCATTGTCGGAAACAATAATTTTTATGGCCGCGTCGTCGCTGTTTACACGAACATTCACTTCTGATGCTTGCGCGTGCTTAATAGCATTATTTACGGCTTCTTGTATGGTTCGATATACGTTCATTCCCACAACCGAACTCAATGTAAGCGCTTTCAAATCGTTATCAACTTCAAAACCGAAAGAAACGTGACTTACATTTGATTGTGCCTTTTCGATAAAATTAAGTAGCCGAACGCGCAAATCTTCGAAGGTTATTTCATTCGAATTCATGGCCCAAATGGTATCGCGCAACTCTAAAATCGTTGATTTAGTGAACGTACTAATATCTTGTAATTTGGAATCAAGCGAATGATCTTTGATTTCGAAACTACTTCGGGTAGTATCTACAGAAGAGATAATAAAAGTAAGTTGTGCACCAATATTGTCATGCAAATCACGCGAAATTTCCAAACGTTGTTCTTGGAGTTTATTTTGCGTTTCAACAAGGCTCAAGGCTTCTTTTAGCTGAAATTCTTTTTCTTTCTGAAGCACTTTTAATCGTTGTTGTTTGTAGAAAAGAAAACCAATGACAGCCATTAGCGCCGATATTAACAGCAGTATAACGATTACAGCCGTTTTCCGATTAGATGCTGCAGTGCTTTCGGCCAATTGCAAACGCTGCTTGGCTAAGGCATCTTCTTTTTTACCAGTTTCATAAAGAATGTGATAGGCCGCGAGTGCGTCTTCTTTGCGCTCGTTAATCATCTCTCGGTACGATTTATCGTAGGTTTCTGTTACTTCCAGCGCTTTTTTAAAATTTCCTTCTGCTTTATAAATTTCGATGAGAATTTGCAAAGACTTCGCGACATTGAATTTATTACCACCCGATTTCAACAAATTTAAACTGCTATCAATGTATGTTTTTGCTTTCGAAAATTCTTTCTTGTGTAATGCTACAGCGGCTAAATTGCTGTAGGAGTCGGCAATTTGCTTCTGATTTCCCACTTCAAAATCAACCTTTAAGCACGCTCTAAAGTAGTGTGCCGCACTGTCTAACTTGCCGGTATATAACATGCAATTGGCTTCATTATCTAGGAAGGTAACTTTTAGATACGGAATATCTTCGGCGAGTTTCAATCCTTCTCGGTCGAGTGCTAAAGCTTTGTCGAATTTTCCCTGCATGCCATAAGCGTTTGCAAGGTGATGTGTGATAAAAAGATATTTTTCTAACGGCTCTTTATCTTTTAGAAGCGCTTTCGCTTTAAGCAAATACTTTTCTGCTGAGGGTAAGTCGTCTTTTTGTAAATAAATCTGACCTAAAGTTCCGTACACACGTGCAGCTCCTTGCACGTATTTCATTTTTTCGTATTTCTTGAGTGCTTGAAAAACATATCGAAATGCCAAAGGGTAATCGCCTCGACTTTTATGACAAATGGCTGTCCACATCAACCAGTCGGTTTGGAGTGTGTCGTTTTCAATGTGTTTTAAATGTTGGTTGGCTTCATCCAAGCGTTTCAAAGCTTCTGAGTAAGCTCCTTGCGTAGATTTAAAAATTCCAGAAGCAACCGCAAATTTGAAGGAATCTACTGCGGTGCTTTTTGCATCAAGCTGCTTTTTAAGTTTCGCCAGTGTTTCAACGTTTGAGTCGGCGCCAGCACCACTGGTTTTTAGCATTTCATCGTAATACAAACCAATGGCAGAATTGTTTTTCAAACTCGATTTTACTGGACTATCGGTTCTTTCTTTGCAACCTAAAATCGTAAAAAGTAAAAAAACAAGATAGTATTTTTGCATGCTTGATTGCGGGTTGGAATCCTCTAATTTAACAAAATTTGTTTGAATGCTACTTTTCTGGATAGTCGGCCAGTTTTGAAAAAAGTTCGTTTGTAAGTTCAAATCGCTTTTGCTCTAAGGTGGTCGTTCGGGATAAATACGATTGTTGGAACTGTTTCGCTAAAAAAGCTTTTGTTTGTAATTGCTCACGCAGCTGTTGTTGAACTTGCATTTTTTCTTCGAGATTCTTCATGTTTTTCTCCATGTATTTAGTACGGGCAATCTGTTTTTGCTTCCAAAAATGAAATCCGAATAGTAAGCCACTAACAAATAGCAAGAGAATTAACCAAATCATAAAAACCGTGAATTTACATTTTAAGTGAAAAGGCGCTTGAAGTTACAGAGCTAAGGCAAATTATCAAAAGCAGGTAGCAACTGTAAGCACAATACTAAGTTCTTGCATTTTAATTTGGATGGAAATACGACAATTTTCGTATCTCGTTTCCCACGCACAAAAAAGCTAGTTGTTATCGAAATCGGTCGTTTTAATTTCTGTGCGAAACAACGCGGAACTTTGCTCTGTTTGTTTATTAATGATTAGTTGATTGTTTGCTGTAATTGCTGCACCTACTTCGTTCGCAGTAGAGTTTACGTGCGTTCCCAAATTAACTGGTTCGCTCCAGTTTAAAAACGTGTCGTCGAGTCGTTTTGAAATATAAATATCCATACCGCCAAAACCAGCGTATCCATTTGAAGCGAAAAGCAAGGTTTTATTGTCGGAGCATAAAAACGGCGACAACTCGTCGGCAGCTGTGTTAAGCTGTTTGCCTAAATTTTCCAGATAAGAATACGTGCCATCGTCTTTTCTGCGAGCCAAGTATAAATCGGATCCACCTTGCGTAAGATCGCTTTCTACTGCTAAAATTACGATTTTCGCGTCTGAAGATAAGGTAGCATCAGCGGTTTCTCCATAATTATTGTAAGCCGCGATTCGAAGCGCACCTAAATTTTGAAAACTACCGTTTTTGTACTCAAATATATTCCAGCCTGTTTCGCCTTTTGCGCTTGTGTAAGGCGCTCCGCCATGTAAAAAAATATTAGAATTACCTCCTTGTAAATAGTTGTAATTTGCGTTTGCGCTGCATTCGCTAACAAACTTTACCTCCGATGGTTGATCGACTTTGCACGAAAAAACCACATTTTTGCCCTCTTGCTCACGTGTAAAAAACAAGTGCTTACCGTCTAGCGTACAAGTAAACGAAATACAATCATTGAGCAAAAGTTCTACCTCACGTGTAATTAGACTATCGGGAATTGCTTTTATTTCGGCGTTGATAGGAACTTCACTATCCGAAATTCCGATAGCATCTATCTGTTTTTGTCCAGGAAGTATCGAAAAATCAAATTTAATTCGCACTTTTTTGACCTTGGCAACCGGTTCGTTTAAAATAACGCGATGAATTCCGGGAAAGCCATCAACGGAAGGCGCTGCTTCTACTTTTCTTCGTTTACGATTGAAATAATAAGCTCGGTCGGTTTTCATCTTTTGTTTGAATGGTTGATTGCGCCAATCGGCTGTCCAGCGCCAAACTTCTTTGTATTTATTATCGCTGCCAGCAACCGAAAT
Organism: Pseudanabaena sp. UWO311; assembly: GCA_943371725.1. Classification (GTDB taxonomy): domain Bacteria; phylum Bacteroidota; class Bacteroidia; order Flavobacteriales; family Flavobacteriaceae; genus Flavobacterium. The sequence continues at coordinate 19,294 of CALRVY020000026.1, forward strand.
TACTTTCACACAACCTGAATTCAAATTTTCAAAAACAGCTATTTGCTTGACAACTTGTTCATTTTCAAACTCCACTTCTACTACTTGTGCTCCACTTAAGGCCGATTTAGGCATCCATGCTGTTGGGGCCGACTCACATTGCGGAAATGCATTTGGCTTTCCTAGAATTTGCTTGATTCCGAATTGTTTTCCACCTAAATCGGAACTGTAACTAACTACTTTCGACGCCCATTGCACGTTTTGTGAAAGTGCGTTGCAAGTAGAAAATAATAAAATATAAAAAGCTAGTTTCATAATTTTCTTCATTAAAAAAAACCGGCAAACCATACATCGGCTGCCGGCTTCTAACACAAAACTCAAATAACTCTAGTTGTTGACTTTAATTTTTTCCACTTTCTTTCCTTTGAAGGCAAAAATGTACTCGCCATCGGCAGTGATATCAATACCATCGCCGTACTGCGGACTTCCGCCTTTTCCTTTCGATTGAACAGAGCCTTTGGTTTCGCCGTTTGTCATGTCGATTCCGTAAATAATATTTTTATTGTTGCGTTGATCGCGAAGGAAGTAGTTATCGCCAACCAAATAGAAATAATCAACGCCTTTAATTTTTTCTGAAGCATAAGCGCGCGTTCCGTCGGCTTTCTTGTAGGCAGCAAGTCCTTTTTCGGAAAGCACTACTACTTTGTCGTCAAAATCAATTACATCGGTTGCTTTTCCAACTTTCGCATCGTTGTGTTTTACATCAAAGAGTTGTTTTCCAGAAGGAATATCGTAGCTGTAAAATTCGTCGCCATCTCCAACAAAAACGGTTTTGTCTTCGTTAATAATAAAATCGGTAATTCGTTTATCGAATCGTTCAGAACGCCACGCTGTTTGTCCGGTTTTGTCGTCAATTGCCAATAATCCGTTTTTCTGATTTCTGTATTCCCAGTAAATATAGGGCACCCAACTTTTCATCGATCCGCCGCCAAAACCGCTTAAACCACCGCCGAGACCGCTGCTCGTTTCTTCTAAACGCAATTCTTGCACTTGAACTTTTCCACCGATTTGAAGCACAACCCGATCGCCCGCTTTGTAAATATTTGGCATAGAGAGAGCGCCCGTAATTTTCTCTGACGCCCAGATCAGTTTACCTGTATTTAAATCATGTTTTTCAACGTATTTTGTTTTATCACGATTTCCAAAAACAACTAAGTAAACAGCATCGTTAGTAAAAATAGGATCGGCTATAGTTCTGTAGATTTTCTTTCGGCTTCTGTTTCCAAGAAAACCACCCGAACTTCCTTTATCCATATCGTTTTCATAAATTACTTCCCATAATTTTTGGCCGTTATTGTAATCGTAAACGCGAATTCCGTCGAGATACATGAAAATTTTATCGTCTTTAATCCACAAATCAATGATGGCGCGTCGGGTTACCAATTCTTTTTCGATAGTTCCAACGAAAGTAGCATCCCATAAAACCTCACCATTTGCCGCATTGATGCGAACCATTTGATTTTTGAAACCGGTAAGTAAAGCTCCTAAACCTGTAGGTTTGAAGTTTACCATGATAATCTCGTTTTTTTGTTTGTTGTACACATATTTACCTACTCCTCCTTTAAAACGATTGGTTTCCCAAATTTTCTCACCTGTGCTCGCATTTACCAAAATAACAGACGCTTTTTGTGAAATTAGAAACGCATCCAATTCGTCGAGGTATTTCACGGTATCGAGTTCGCCTTGATCGGCACCTTCTTCAGATTTGGTTCCTTTTGGGAGCAGATTCTGGTATTCTTCTGAACTCCAAAGTTCTTTACCGGAATACAGATCTAAAACTGCAACACGATCGGTACCCATTTTTCGTTCATCGAAAAGGAATAAGTAACCTCCGCCGCCGTTTTTCCATTGTACGTATTGGTATTCTGATTTGTTGGTTTTGTTGGTAGTCATTTTTTTGTAATCGCCACTCCAGATTGGTTTTCCGTCTTTGTCGAGCGCCGATGCTGAATTATCGTCGGTTCCAAGAATGATATCTCCATTGGAACTTGACACGGCCAAACGAGTTGCTTTATTGTCGAATGCACCTTCCCAAACGGTTGCGAATTGTCCGGATTTTTTCCCTGCCCCACCTTTACTTTTTAATGATTTTCCTAACTGCGCTTGTGCAGAAAAGGCACATACGAGCGCAAAACAAATGACTATTTTACTAGTTGGTTTCATAATAGTTGGTTTAAGTTGATTACGATTTTAATTAAATTCGGCACGATAACGAACCTTATATCTTTGCTGCTTTTCTAGTTTGAAGAAAAATTTCTCGTCAATTAAATAGGTTGATATAAAATTGATGAAAAGCGGATTTTTAATGTTTGAATCGACCTTAAAGCACGTGGATACTTTTCCGTTTCCAACAATCGTGAGGTCGTACACGATATAGCCTTTAACGTCGGGAAACTTCTTGTTCTTTACTTTTAAAAATTTCTCGGAACTGAACAAAGTTGTAACTTCTGTACTTACTGCTTCTTGTACTTCATCGTCGGAAGTGAGTAATTGTCGCTTTTGCGCTTGGAGCGGAAGTTGCAAAAACAAAACGGCTATTAAAAAATATAATGGTTTCATACTTAATGTTTTGTTTGGTAAAGTTGAAATTTCCGCTAGCGCGAATCAATACGTAATTTGCCTTATTCTTTGGAATGGAAGTATTTGAGTACGCAGCAAAAAAAATCGCTCTTCAGGAGCGATTTTTTTTTAAAAGCTTAATCGATTAATTTCCCGAAAAGGTTCCACGAAATTGCCCTTGAGTAACTACTCTTTGTGCGCTGCAGTTATCATCGTCTTTTCCTGTAAAAGAGAATGTCCCTTCAATTTTTGATTCATTTAATGTCGTTACCGTTATGGTTCCGGTAGCACCTGAACAGCTGCTGGTATCGTAAGACAATTGTGTTTCACCGTCTAAAAACGCAAGGGTATGGTCGCTATTCGGACCTACTTCATACGTTCCAGGAGCGGTTACACCAAAAAGTGCAATTGAAATGGTATTGATGTCGGTTGTTGCAGTTCCTTGCATAGAGGAAGCCGTAACTTGTATTAAATCGTTAGCTCTAAGAGCTGTTGAGGCTGCCACACCTGCGGCCGAGAAAGTGGTGAATGTTTGGCCGTCGACTTTCGCACTGATGTACGTATCTAAATTACTTCCACCGCCCGCACCGCCGTCGTCTGAACTGCATGAGGTTGCAATTAAAGTAACCGCAGTTAATACGGCCGCAAATGTCATTTTAATTTTCTTCATAATTACGTTGATTTAAGTTGTTAGTGATTACGAAGCAAAATTGCAATGAAGTACCTTGGTACAAAATACGTATAACGCCGTATTTGGTTGGTTAGGACGTGAGTAATTTTCGAAGTTTAATGTTAATTTCTGGCGAAAGAAAACGCCCTCTTGCTTAAAAAACTTAAAGCTGAATAAAAGGGTATCGTATAATTAAATCCGTTTTTAGCGCAGACAATTTATTGAAATGCAAATCGATATTACTCTGCGGACTGTGCGTTTCGAAACTCCTGAAATTTCGTACCGCTTTACAAATTTTTAATGTTTCCATGGCGAAGAAAGAAGCCTCGAACTTTTCCCAAATGTAATCGACTGCAATTTGGTTGGGATGAATTAAATCACTTTCGTAGAAACGATAATCGCGTAATTCGTCGGTCATTATTTCGTAGGACGGAAAGTAAAAAACGGACTTCGAATGCAGTATCTTTTCCACTGCGAGCAATAACTGTGCTTTGCTGCGCTGGTTTTCGATGAGTCCGTCGCGGGTATGACGAACCGGCGAGACCGTTAAAACGATTTTTATGTTTGGATTGCTTTGGCGAAGCAAATCGAAGCTCGATTGCAATTCGCTCGTTATTTCATCGGCGGTAAGCATTACTTTTTCAAACTGATTTGCAGGCACTTTCTGACAATTAGCCACAAGCGCACCCGTGGGCAAATACCGATAAACAAAAGCCGTTCCTAAGGTTAGAAACAAGACATCCGATTCAAGCAAAGCTGTTCTCAGCTTTTGACTTGCTTCGTTTAACCGATTTTGCAAGTCCTCTATAGTCGATCCGAATAGTTCAGAATGTGCGTCGAGACTAAAAAAGTGGTCGTCTCGATTTATGATATGCTCTTGCGACAGCGGTTTTTCTAAAAGTGCGCTAGAGATAAGATTTGCACAGGCAATTGGTGAAAAAAGAACCCCAAACGGATTGTAAACTTGGTTGAAACCGAAATAGGAAAACTTACTCGAAATATGTGTCGCGAAGCACGAACCCAAAAACACCTGCTTCTGACGGTGATTGACGTCGAAAGTGTATTTGGGTAAGTTAACTTCGGTGACCCATTTCATCTTAGAATTGCGCTTTAAACGCGTCTATGGCTTGTTGAATTCCCTCCGGATTTTTTCCTCCAGCTGTCGCAAAAAACGGTTGCCCACCGCCGCCGCCTTGAATGAATTTTCCTAATTCGCGCACCATGATCGAAGCATTTAATTGCTTTTCGGCCACGAGTTCTTTAGATAGGTAAATCGACAAGCCCGGCTTTCCGTCGGTGTTGGTTGCGAGCAAAATCGCTGCATGATTGTGGTTGGCGCCCATGGCAAATGCTACATCCTTGGCTTGGTTGGCATCGGCGTCGATTTCGAACGCAAATACTTCGATACCGTTTTGAAGCGAACCTTGTGTGCGCAGTTGCGTTGCTAGTGCTTCGAACCTTGCTTTATTGAGTTTTTCAAGCTGGTCTTGCGCCTTTTGCAAATCGTCTTGCAATTGCTTGATTGATTTTTGAATGTCTTGCGGATTTTTCAAAATCGATTTGATTTCCTTCAATTCGCTTTCTTGCTCCGCAAAATAATTTGCAACGGCTTCGCCAGTTATGGCCTCAATTCGGCGAATTCCGGCCGCTACTGCCGATTCGCTGCTGATTTTGAAATGCCAAATAGCGGCAGTAGATGGTACGTGAATACCGCCACACAATTCAACGCTATCGCCAAATTTAATCGCGCGGACTTTATCGCCGTATTTTTCACCGAATAAAGCCATAGCACCTTCGGCTACCGCGTCGGCAAAGGCAATCGCACGGCGTTCTACCAAGGGTAAATTTTCGTTGATACGCGCATTAACA
>CALRVY020000027.1:0-24239 GCA_943371725.1 Pseudanabaena sp. UWO311
GAGCACGCGTAGATGCCAACACAACAGAAATTCAGATCGATTTAGCCGCAAATCTCGTTTTAGATTCTATCGTTTTCAATAAAAAGCAATGCGCATTTAAACGCATCGAAGGTGCTGTTTTTGTCGCAATTCCCTCATCAACTACTACAGACGTCAAGGAAATAGCGGTTTTTTACCATGGAAATCCCGTAATCGCCAGAAACGCACCGTGGGACGGCGGTTTGGTTTTTAAGAAAAGCAAATCCGGCGATCCGTTCGTGGGTGTAGCAGTGCAAGGTTTAGGTGCTAGTTCTTGGTTTCCATGCAAAGACTCGCAGTCAGACGAACCCGACAACGGTGTGGATTTCAAAATGTCGACTTCCGAAAATCTGCCTTTGGTTTCAAACGGGCAGCTCATTTCAAACGATCAGGTCAAAAACGGGCATACCGTCTGGCATTGGCGTGTAACCGAGCCAATCAATGCATACAATGTTACGTTTTATCTCGGAAAGTTTCAACGTTTTCAAGAAACGCATAACGATTTAGATGTAGGATTTTGGATGTTAGAGGAGAACGTTTCAAAGTTTCCCGCATTTAGAGACGAAACGTTTAAAATGTTAGACTGTTTTGAGTCGGCTTTTGGTTCGTATCCTTTCAAAGACGACGGTTTTAAACTGGTAGAAGCTCCTTATTTAGGAATGGAACATCAAAGTGCAATTGCTTACGGAAATCGGTATATGAAAGGTTATGCAGGAAGCGATTTATCGGGAACAGGCGCAGGAATGTTGTTCGACTTTATTTTGGTGCATGAAGCTGGGCATGAGTGGTTTGGGAATAGTATAACCACAAAAGATATTGCCGATATGTGGGTGCATGAGGCATTTACTACCTATAGCGAAATTGTTTATTTGGAATGGGCCGAAGGTAAAGAAGCTGCATTTCGATATTTGGATGGCATCAAAAATTTAATCGAAAACGACAAGCCAATTATTGGTCGCTACGGAATAAATGAAGAAGGTTCGGGCGATATGTATTTCAAAGGCGCTCAGATTATTCAAACCATTCGAAATCATCTGCAAGATGATACTAGATTCAAGGAAATTTTAAAGAAAATGTGCCTAACGTATCGCAAGCAAATAGTAACATCAGCTGAAATTGAGGATTTCTGGTCGCGCGAAACACAAACCAATTTGAAGCCAATGTTCGATTTATACTTACGAACAACAGTCATCCCAAAATTGTCGATTCAGCGTTCAAAATCGAAATTGAGCTTTAGATGGATTAATTGTCCAGCCGATTTCAAAATTCGTGTCCCCATCGAAATTGATGGTAAAATTTTTGTCATCGAACCCGAGTCAAGTCTGAAATCAATCAACATTCCTAGAAAGTCGAAATCAATACTGCTTCCCAAAGGAAGTTCGCTGCTGAAAATCAGTTCTATCTAGCGATGAACTGTAAAAAAGCAACCGAAAATAAATGACAATGAAGTTTGTAGTTTATGATTATGGATTATTTGGGCGCGCCGGCAAACGATTCGTCGCTTCGCAAAAGAAGTTCACGCCGTCACGTGTTCCGCTATATCTTTTTGGCAGACGTTTAGTGGAAATCCCGTAACGCCAAAAAGGATGCCGCTACACCCGTTCGCGCGAAAAAGCGACGCAAGGAAAAAATAGAAAAAATGAAAAAATAGAAAAAAGCGAAATAACTCATTTGCGGTTAACTTTCCTAATCGTATTGTAACCAACAAATTGTGGGTTAGGGTGGTAACATGATACGTAAAAGGGTGAACGTCGCAAAAGTCTATCCCGATAGCTATCGGGACTCGTGTCTATCCCGATCGCTATCGGGACTAGCTTCTAAAAAAGCCTTCGACAAGCTCAGGCACCGACGATACGTGGGTTAGTTGGGATCATGAAACGTAAAATGGTGAACGTTATAAAGTCTCGCTTCTCGTGTCTCGCTTCTAGTTTCTAAAAAACGATACGTTAAATGGTGAACGTCGCGAAGTCTTAATACTCAAATCTTAATACAAAAATGTCTTTGCGCTCAGTCTTCGACAAGCTTAGGCTCCAAAGATACGTGGGTTGAGCTGGGAATATGATACGTAAAAGGGTGAATTCATTGGGACTAGCTTCTAGAAGTACCACAACTTTCCACAGAGTACTTCTTAACGAAAATGTCTGGATATCAATGTGTTCAGGCAGAAACGGTGCTCACTGAAATTTCATCAAAACCACTTTCTTGTAAAAAGCGATAATAGGATTTTGGGGTCGAGTGTTACGATAAAACGTATTTTTTCTTGGTAATTGGGTTGTGCTATTTCCCAACCGTTTGACGAATTTACAGGTAAGTACACTTCGAAAAAGTCGGTTACAAGATTTAAACGGATACCGCTGTCGTAAATAAACGTAGCGGGAATGTTCCGGCTTTTGGTAACCGCGGCATCGGCATATAATTCAATCCAATTCCAGATGCCAATTCCGGTGTTTATCGATGTAATCCATTGGTTGCTAAATCGTTGTGGAAGTATCGATTTAAACGCCGCATCCGTTAGGATAATCTGCTGACTAAAAATTCCCGTAGTTTCCGACCGGCCATAGTACACATAATCGAAAAGGTAATCGGTAGGCCGATCGATACCAAAGCTAAAATAATCGGAAGTTGTTCGATTCGAAAGGAAGGTTCCTCCGAAAAAGCGCAAAGTAAATTGATGGTTTTTGGTAAGTAATTTCCGGTAATCAACTTCTAACGAAATCTTACTGAAATCTTGCGACAATTGGAAGTCGGGTTGTACCGAAAAATGCTTTACAACTTCCGAATTAAAATACGAGTATCGCACATTAAAAACGCTGTAATTATTTACGTCGTCAGGCGGATTTGTGAAATAAGGTTGTTTTTGTAGAAAGACATTACGCACAAGTAACGACTGCTTTTCGTTGTTTCTAAAATCAGGATTTCGCCACCGAAGAAGCAAGGCCGGATTCAACTTAAGATAGGAAGCATCGGGTGCATAATGCAAATACGTACCAGCAAACTGATAACGGATGTGATATAAATTTCCGTTTCTTGGAAAATGATTTTTAGCAAATGAAAAATGACCGATAAGTCGTTGTGTATTGGGTGAATACATCGGATTTACATCGAAATTAAACGGCTTATCGAGCATCGTTTTATTGTGAAAACGCAAGCCAGGCGAAATACCATCGTACAAGTTGTACGAAATAGAAGGAACATAAAGCACTTGATTGTCGAAAGGTGCTTCCAAATCTTTCATTACCGCAAAACTGAATGGTTTATTGAAAAGCGAATGGTCAATCGACTTGCTGTTGTTGCGAAGATTAAATTCTGGAAACTCGTTTTTGTAATTGATTATTAGTCGATTACCGTTATTTATCGGCAATTTGTAAAGTGTATCGGTATTGGCAACGAGCCATTTTTTATCGATGATATCTTTTTTCCCGATGGTGTAAACAGGAACAGGGAAATTGGTTTCGGAGTCGGCTTTGAGGCGAAACGAAACGCTGTCGTTAGCAACTTTAAAGTTTTCAAATCTGAAATCAGTAGCATCTCGTTTAGTGAAAAGATCATTACTGATTTTGGCAAATTTCTGATTTGATTTTTCGTTCAAAATTTCTTCAAACTTTTCGAATGTTTGCTCTTTTTGATTGAGGAAAGTGCGGATACTTTTTGCCGATACAGCATCATTTGCATAACTGTCTAGATAACGTAAAGTGATTGCGAATTTAGCTCTGTTGGCGATATTCTCGTTAAATTTTATTTGCTTGTCTGACGGTAGATTTAGTTCTTGGTCCAAATTTTTTCGCGCCATCAGAAGATAGTGGTAATGAAATTGATCGTTAAAAGATATTTTACTCAAGTTAAAGGAGCGCAGTAACTTAAACTTGCTTAATCGGCCGAGCATTTTTTGATTGGGATGGTACGCATCAATGTACTGCATGAGCATGTAATGTGCGATTCCGTCTAGTAAAAACCCTTCTTTTCGTCGATCTATGTCAGTAGTTTTTTCAAGGTATTTTTGGATAAAAATCTTTGCAAATTGGATTTCAAAGATAAATTCATTGGAAAACGGACTCAAAAACTCTGGAAGTTGGTTCAATCCATAAAACGGCCTTTGATCGTAGTCGGCTTTAGTAACTAGAATTTTTCCTTTCAAACTTTGATCGAGAAAAGATTCGGTAAAATCGATGATTCGACTCATGGCAAGTAGTTTTTCCATTTCACTACTTCCTTTTGTTTTGATGTCGGTTACAACAACAACGTTTTTGTGTTTTATTTGCGTGAATCGATTATTTGCAACGATTAAGAAATCGAAACCGGTGCTTCTAGCTTGCACGAACGTGTTTTCGTTTGTTTGAATTAAATCGGTGACTAAATCGAGTTGATACGGATTATTGATTTCTAAATGCACGTCGGTTGGCGCTATTGCAGCGTCGAACGAATTGTCGTTTTCATAAAGTAACGGATTGTTGTTACGCATTGCTGCTGGCATTAAAAAAACGTCTCGCAACAGTAGCGAACCGTTTTTCTCAGCGCCAAAACCATTGAATTTTGCCGACGGAATTTTCAACTGATACGAAAGTTGCAAGGCGATACTTGCACCGGGTAAAAGGGGTTCCTTTAAAGAAACTTTTACGATGTCTTTACTAGGCTGGAGCAATTCGTAATTGGCAATGTTACCCGTAATCGAATGAACCTTTGTGTATCCTTTTTCGGCTCGACCGGCGAGAAAAAAGCTTCTTACAAATTCATCGGAAAAACGTTTGGTAAGCGCCGATTTCTTTTCTCGGTATGCGTTGTTCCAATTGTAAAAGTAGATTTCAGTAATTGGAACAGTACTTTCATTAACGTAGGTAAAACTTTGTTCTACATCTACGATACGTTTTTCAATGGTTACTTTTGCTGCAATAGAGGTTTTGTGCTGACCGTAAGTCGCACCAGAAATCAATAAAATAGTACCTAGTAATAGTTTCCGCAACAGCAACATGTTTTTTAGGAATGGACACCAGCCAATTAGAAAAACTGATTTTGCCTTGCTTTATTGTATAATTTACGCGAAAATTAGAAGTTTGGACTGAGTCTATATTTCTTGTAAAAATTATCCAATACTTCAACAACTTCGTCTTCAGTATCTACGATTTTTATTAGATCGAGATCACCCGGACTTACTGTCGCGTATTTTTCAACGAGTACTTCTTTAATCCAATCCATTAAGCCGCTCCAAAACGTTTTTCCCACTAAAATTACCGGGAATTTTGCCACTTTTTTGGTTTGGATAAGTGTTATTGCTTCGAACATTTCATCTAGTGTTCCGAAACCGCCTGGCATAACAACAAAGCCTTGCGAATATTTTACGAACATTACTTTACGAACAAAAAAGTAATCGAAATTCAGGTTTTTATCTTGATCGATATAGGGGTTGAAATGTTGTTCAAACGGAAGTTCGATGTTTAAACCTACCGAAGTTCCGCCACCGAGGTGTGCGCCTTTATTTCCAGCTTCCATAATACCTGGTCCGCCGCCTGTAATTACGCCGTAGCCCGCTTTACTGATTTTGAAAGCAATTTTCTCGGCCAATTGATAATAATGTTGGTCGGGCTTGGTACGTGCTGAACCGAAAATAGATACACACGGACCAATACGTCCCATGGTTTCGTAACCGTTAACGAATTCGGCCATGATTTTAAAAATAGCCCAGCTGTCGTTGGTACGTATTTCAGTCCAAGTTTTTTGTTTTAGTCGGTCTTGGATGATTCTATCATCGTCGTTGTCGAAATCTTCTACTCGCATAGTTTAAATGTTTATGAGCTTTCGCAGAAAAATAACGTTTTCGAAAAAGCCGACTGCAAATTTAGTGAAAAAGCCTTGGTTTTAGTAAATGTTTTTGTTCGATATCTGCGGGTATTTGAAAGGTATAAATGCACTTCGTCAGCAATTTTATAATGAAGAAACGGACATATATATGCACATCAAGTAATATCAGGAAAGCTGTAATACTATTTTTAGATTTTTGTTCAGAACCGTTATTTCACTTTTGGAGAGTCGGCCTAATAGTCCTTGTGCAAATTTTTTGTCAATTGTTGCAATCTTCCCCGTTTTGACTAATGACTCTTTTTTTATTCCGTTAGTGCTATTTGGTTTGAGAATAAAATCGGTTTCTTCTTGCCATGTGGTTTGAGTAGTGATAAAGCAAACGGTTATATCGAGATCGTTTTCAATCAAAACAATGGCGGGTCTTAATTTACTGCCGCTAAGATTGGTGAATGGAAATGTAATTAATATGATATCTCCTTTAACCACGATACTGTTCTTTCAAATCATTCAAGGTGTAAATTTCTTCTTCGTCATGTAGGAAGTCGAAAGTCGCTGATTGTGAAGCAAGCTGTTGTAATCCTTCGTTGATTCTTCTTTCTTCGTATTTTTTCATCATGAAGTCGGCAAAGTTGAAAATTTCCAGTGCTTTATCTTCGGGCAGCTGATTTATAGCGTGTATCGTTTTGTCAATTATAGCTTGGCGAGTCATTGCTTTTTTTTCAAATTTACGATTTTTCGGATTTTATTTTATCTGCCTAGGTATGCATTTGATAAATAATGTGTGTAATGTGCACGATTTTCTGCAACAGCGATTGGAAAAGAAAGCGTGCGGTGAACAAAAACGTACTGCTGCGTAGCGGATTTTGGCGACCAGCGGAAGCCGAAAGACCTACTGCAGTTGTAGTTTTTGTTGCTGTACCTTTTCTTGGAAAGCGCGGTGCCCGGCGTTTTTGTTTCCACTGTTTCGCGCCGGGCAGTTGCCCTAATTACTAATGTCTTACTATCAGTTTTTCGGTTTTGGTTTCGTTGTTTGCAAACGTAAGGTTAACCAAATAAATTCCGTTTGGAAGCTGGTTTACATCAATTTGATTGCCGTTCATTTTTGTAGGAACAGATTTCCCATCGATGGTAAAAATTTCAGCTTTTGTGACCGTTTCATGAAGCGAAATACGATCAGACGCTGGATTTGGGTAGAAACTTGTGTTATTTTGATTGAATTCGGAAGTGCTTAAAACCGTATCGATGAAAAATTTAGCTAGTGCGAAATCAGTTGTTCCTTGAGTTTCGCCGCCACTACCTGCGGCAATTGCGGTATTTCCGGAAACTAAAAGCGCGCTGATGCTATCGTTGGTGTTTTCGAACTCGATTTTTAATTGTCCGTTGTTTGCAAAAGTATTGTCTAACGTTCCGTTATCGTTTAATCTAAGAACGGTAAAATCCAATTCGGTATTATTGGTGATAGAACTTCCGGAGATTAATAGTTTTCCATTAACGTCTTCTGTAATATCGTCTGCGAAAGTGAGAGTTTCTAGCGCAAAATTTAAGTTTCCATCGGTACTGAAAGTGGTATCAAATTCGCCATTGGAGTTCAATCTTGTTATTAAAGGCTCACTATCGTTTCCGATCGACGAGCACACGGTAATTTTTCCGTTTGAATTAGTGAGTAAACCCGTGGGGACATCGTATTCTGGACCACCAAAAGTGGCGATACCATTACCGTTGAATGTATTATCTAGTGATCCGTTTGAATTGTATCTAAAAACTACAACATCGACATCGTTTCCGTTGTTTATGGTTCCGCTTGCTACTATTTTTCCGGAAGGTAGTGCTTTAACGTTGTATAATCCTTCTTGATCTGCGGTTGTAGAAGCTGCATTTGACGTTCCTGCGGTGCCAAAAGTATTGTCAAATGTACCGTTGGCGTTTAATTTAGTTAGTTTAAAGTTTGAAGAAAAACTAGTGCCAATAGTGTACGCTTCGTTTCCAGCGAGTAGTATTTTTCCGTTGCTGAGTACTTCTATATCTCTTATGTTTGTGAAGTTGCTACTGAAGAGAACAAAGCCGTTATCTCCGAAACTGGTATCCACGGTTCCATTGCTATTAAGTTGTAAGACGTAGGAAAACACATCGCCTGCAGCAATTAAAATTTTGCCGTTGGCTGTAATTTCGATATCGTTAATGTTGTAAAATGGTCCTTGGTTGAAGAGTCTGAGAATGCCGTTATCAGCGAACGATGTGTCTAAAGTTCCGTTGCTGTTGTATCTTAAAACTACAGTTCGAAGTTCGTCGTTGAAAAAAGCAATTCCAGCAGCAATAATTTTTCCATCGGCTTGCAATTTTGCTACGCGAATTTCATCGTAAGCGGAGAAAGGGAAGAAAAATTCTACTTTACCACCGTTGTTGAAAGCTGTATTTAGAGATCCGTTTGAATTAATCTTACACAAGAAAATCCGATCTTGGAAGAACGAGAAGTTGGTATTTCCAGAAAATACGAGATTTCCGTCGCTGGCAATTGAAAAGTCGGCAATATCGTCGTCAAAGTTATTGATGGTGTAGGTTGTTTGCCCGTCGGTATCGAATGTTGTGTCGGCTGTTCCGTTAGAATTAAAACGAAATGCTGATACCTTTCGGTAGCTTACGGTATTAATTGTTGTTTCTGTTCCGGTGAGAAACATGTATTTGCCTGAAGGTAGTATTTTTAATACTCCTCCGTTTGTAACGAAATCATTAGGTGCATTGACGATCGCCAGTCCATCTCCATCAAATGATGTATCGAAACTTCCGTTTACATTTAATCGCACTATATACACTTTTGGAGTGCCGTTTGTGTAGGTTTCGTTTGCAAAAAGCAGCTTTCCGTCGGTTTGTGCTACTATATTAGATGGGCGTGCGCCCACGACACCAGTGAACGTAAATACGCGTGTTCCTGTAGTGTTGAATGTGGTATCGAGATTTCCTGAAGCGGTATATTTGGCAACAAAAATCTGTGTTGCACTTGCAATGGTTACGCCACTAACTACAATTCTGTCGTTATTCAAAATTGCAATTGAGTTGGCGAGTTCGCTTCCGCCAATATCGGTAATTGTTGCGCCATTAATACCGAAGTTGTTATCAATAGTTCCGTTTGTATTGAAACGCGTTAAACGATAATTTTGGGCACCTACATTGTAGTAGGATAGTACAACAATTTTACCATCAGATTGTAATGCAAAATCTTCAAAATAAATTAAGTTTAGAGGTTCGGCTGTGTCAGTTATCACGATTCCATCGTCGCTAAAAGTAGTGTCTAATGTACCATCAGCCAAATATCTTACGAGTGTTACAGCCGAAATCTCGCCACCGCCAGCGAGAATTTTTCCGTCGGGCTGAAGAAGTACTTTTTTAAATTCACTCACGTTTTCGTTTATAATTCTTCCGGTTCCGTTAAAGGTTGTATCGAGCGTGCCGTCGGTATTTAAGCGTATCAAAAAGCCATAAGTAGTGTTGAAGTTATTGAATTCTCCGGCGAGTACGATTTTTCCGTCGGTCTGTGTTACTTGACTATTGATATTAAAGTCGGCCTGTCCAATATCTGTGTTTACTTTTCCGTTAAATCCGAAATTGGTATCGAGATCGCCACTGTTTTGGGCATTTAGTGCTCCGAAGGAAAAGAATAAACTTAAAAGAAGCGTAATTTTTTTTGTCATAGCAATTTGCTTTGCTGGTTTTGGTTAAAGGAATTCAATCGCCAAAAGTAATTTTTTTGATTTAATTATTTCGTTTTGAATTCGCTTTGGCAAGCGAAGATTTTTATTTGATATTTTACCCTACTGCAACTCGCTCTTCAAAAACTTCGCAGTATAACTCTTTTTGTCTTTTATCAGTTCTTCAGGAGTTCCCGTGGCTACAATTTTTCCACCGCCTTTTCCACCTTCGTAACCTACATCGATTACGTAATCGGCAAGTTTAATCACATCGAGATTGTGTTCGATAATCAAAACCGTATTGCCTTTATCAACCAATTTGTTGATTACATCCATCAATACGCGTATGTCTTCAAAATGCAATCCTGTGGTTGGTTCGTCGAGGATATAAAAAGTATTACCTGTATCTTTTTTCGAAAGTTCACCTGCTAATTTAATGCGTTGTGCTTCGCCGCCGGATAGTGTTGTACTCTGCTGACCCAAAGTAATGTAACCTAAACCAACATCTTGAATGGTTTTTATCTTGCGATAGATTTTTGGAATATTCTCAAAAAATGGAACCGCTTCATCTACAGTCATATTCAACACATCGGAAATCGATTTTCCTTTGTACCGAATTTCGAGCGTTTCTCTATTAAAACGCTTGCCCTGACAGGTTTCGCATTCCACATACACATCAGGTAAAAAGTTCATTTCAATGGTTCGAACTCCGCTGCCTTCGCAGGTTTCGCAGCGTCCGCCTTTAACGTTAAAGCTAAATCGACCTGCTTTGTACCCACGAATCATACTTTCGGGCGTCATCGTAAACAAGTTTCGAATTTCTGAAAAAACGTCGGTGTATGTCGCCGGATTACTGCGTGGTGTTCGCCCAATCGGACTTTGATCAATGTCGATTACCTTATCCAAATGTTCTAAACCTTCGATTTTCTTATACGGCTGTGGTTTCTTAACTCCGTTGAAGAAATGTGCATTCAGAATCGGATACAAGGTTTCGTTTATCAATGTCGATTTTCCACTTCCCGAAACGCCTGTTACACAAACCAGTTTTCCAAGCGGAATTTCAATACTTACATTTTTGAGATTATTGCCCGTTGCACCCGTTAACTTCAAAGATTTACCGTTTCCTTCGCGTCTTTTCATGGGAATTTGAATCGACTTCTTTCCGTTGAGATAAGCTGCAGTTAGCGTATCGTGCGTCAATAATTCTTTTGCCGTTCCGATGCTAATGATTTCACCTCCGTGTCGACCCGCTTTCGGACCGATATCTACCACATAATCGGCGCGTAAAATCATGTCTTTATCGTGTTCAACCACCAAAACGGAATTTCCAATGTCGCGCAATTTTTCTAAAGAAGTAATTAACTTTTCGTTATCGCGTTGGTGTAAACCGATACTTGGTTCGTCGAGAATATACAAAACACCAACCAATTGCGAACCAATTTGCGTTGCCAATCGAATACGTTGCGCTTCGCCACCCGAAAGTGTTTTCGAACTCCGGTTTAACGATAAATAATCGAGGCCAACATTTAGAAGAAATGCCAATCGGTCGTTAATTTCTTTGATGATTTCGGATCCGATAATGAGTTGTTTCTCGCTTAGTTTTTTCGAAATATCGCGAAAAACCGCTGCGAGATCGGAAATATCCAAAGCCGACATTTCGGCAATGTTTTTTCCATCAATTCTAAAATACAAAGCTTCTTTTTTCAAACGCGCTCCGCCGCAATTCGAACAAGGAATTTCGTCCATGAAATCTTTTGCCCATCTTTTAATCATCGCCGACGGACTTTCGTCGTATTGATTTTTAATGAATTGGGCAATTCCTTCGAATTCAATTCGGTATTCTTTCGTAACACCTAAAGTGGACGATTCTACGACAAATCGGTCTTTTCCACCATTTAAAATAATGTCTATCGCTTCCGCAGAAATTTTCTCAATCGGATCGGTAAGTTTGAAACCAAATTTTTCGCCGATTGTTTGCAATTGCATGAAAATCCAACTTTGTTTATAGGGCCCAAGTGGTAAGAATCCACCATCTTTGATCGACATTTTGGTGTCTGGGACAATCTTTTTGAAGTTGATTTCGTTTACGGTTCCCAGTCCGTTGCAGGCTTTGCAAGCCCCTTTCGGAGAATTAAAGGAAAAGAGATTGGGTTCCGGATTTTCGTACGAAATTCCCGTTGATGGACACATTAAATTCCGACTGAAATAGCGAATCTCGTTAGTGTCTTGATCTAAAATCATTAAAACGTTATCACCATGACGCATTGCTGTGTCGATACTTTGGCTCAAACGTTTATCGAGATCGGGCGAGTTATCAACTACTAAACGATCTACAACAATTTCGATATCGTGTGTTTTGTAACGATCGAGTTTCATGCCGTGCAAAATGTCGCGCAATTCGCCGTTCACGCGCACTTTCAGAAATCCTTGTTTGGCAATTTGTACGAAGAGTTCAGCATAATGTCCTTTTCTTGCACGAATTACAGGCGCCAAAACATTAATTTTCTTACCTGAAAATTGTTTCAGAATTAGGTTTTTAATTTGCTCGTCGGTGTAGCTTACCATTTTTTCGCCCGTGTTGTAACTGTACGCGTCGGCGGTACGTGCGTAAAGCAAACGGAGAAAGTCGTAGATTTCGGTGATTGTACCGACTGTTGAACGCGGACTCTTACTGGTTGTTTTTTGCTCAATGGCAATGACAGGCGAAAGTCCGTCGATTTTATCTACATCCGGACGTTCCAAACCACCGAGAAACTGACGTGCATACGCCGAAAACGTTTCGATGTACCGACGCTGACCTTCGGCGTAAATGGTATCAAAAGCTAAGGATGATTTCCCCGAACCACTAAGTCCAGTAATCACTACGAGTTTATCGCGCGGAATTTTAACGTCTATGTTTTTGAGATTATGGACTCTAGCGCCAATAACCTCAATAAAATTTTCTGTTTCGGGCATTGCTTTGTAAAACGGCAAATTTAAGGCTATTCTTTGCTAAAAACTATCTCAAAAGATTAGTCAATTGTTAAAGCTTTTAGTCGGTCGCGATAGGCTTCTAAAGCGATTTGTTTAGAGATAAAACCTTTGTATTGTTTTTTGTAAAGTACTGGTAAATAAGCTAATCCGGTTAAGTCAAATTTATTCATAACTGCCGCCATCGATTCGTCGTTTTGAACTGAATACAATACGGGTTTCATTATTTCTTGAACTTTGGTGTATTTGACTTTGAAATTACTGAAAATGATTTCTCGAATGTCGTCAAAGTATATCAATCCAATAAGTTCCTTTTCTTGGTTTGTAACTGCAAAAATCGATTGGCTGGAGTGCGATACGTATTCTACCAATCGCTGTAAATTCTCGTCTGGTTTCAGAACCATTTCATCGGGAATGATCAGTGAATTTAAATCGATTGTTGTAAGAATGTTTGAATCCTTATTTCCGGTGAACACTTGTCCTTTTTTAGCGAGATTTTTAACGTCAAGCGAATGCTTTTCGAATCGTTTTGCTACCGCTAAACTGATTGATGAAACCATCATTAAGGGAACTATAAGGTCGTAACCTCCCGTAATTTCAGCAATTAGGAAAATGGCTGTTAGCGGCGCATGAAAAACACCACTTAAAATCCCTGCCATTCCTACTATTGTGAAATTACCCACAGGAAGCGATTGAATTCCTAAAACATTGATAAGCTTCGCAAATAAAAATCCCGTGTATGAACCCATAAATAGGGAAGGAGCAAAGTTTCCGCCGTTTCCGCCGCTGCCAATAGTTAAACCTGTGGCAAATACTTTGGTAAATAAGATTAATCCAATGAAAATTAAAATGGCAAATTTGTTGTTTTCCCAAGATTCGAAAAGCGTTCCTTCCAGCAACAGCGAAGCCTTATCGGCAGAAAGTAATCGAATGCTTTCGTAGCCTTCACCAAACAAAGGTGGAAATACAAATATCAAAACAGCCAATAAACTCGAACCAATCAGTGCTTTTTTATAAGGTTTCCAGCGAATTAACCCAAAAACCCGCTCAACTCTTTGAAAATTTCGCATGTAAAAAACCGAGACAAAGCCTGTAAGTAAGCCCAAGCCAACGTAATACGGAACGTTCTTGTAGTTAAACGAATTTTCAGAATTGAACGTCAATAAGATGGTGTCGTCTAAAATAATGGCCGACAAAATCGCTCCTGTTGCAGCCGAAATCATAATCGGTGTAAAAGCTGCAATACTTACATCGACCAACAATACTTCAATAGCGAAAAGTACGCCGGCAATCGGAGCTTTAAATGCCGCCGCAATTCCTGCCGCCACGCCACAGCCAATCAATAAGGTACGTTCTTTGTAGCCAAGTCGGTATTGTTGGGCGAAATTCGAACCAAAAGCGGCACCAGTAATTACAATCGGACTCTCCAAACCAGCCGAACCTCCCAATCCCACAGTGAGCGAGCTTGTCATGATTTGCGCATACATTTGCTTTCGCGGAACAATTCCTGCTTTTTTGGCAACGGCATACAAAATCTGACTCGTACCTTTTTCGATGCTGCCACCGAGTAATTTTTTTACCACTAAAACCGTCAGTAAAATACCGATGATCGGAAGTAAACCGTTCACAAACCCGAGATGCAGCTTAGAACTCAAATAGGTGGCAATTTCGAAAACTTTGTGCGCAAATGTTTTAAGCACGATTACAGCCGCAGTAACCGAAATACCTACCAAAACCGCGGCCAAAAATATAAATTGCTTGGCAGTTAAATTGGCTTTGGCCAGATGTATAGCAAATTCAAACCGTTTTTTTATCGTTCTAATCATAAGTTAAAATCCTGCCGTGGCATCTTCGCCGCGCTTATCTGCTCCGGCGTGTTTGTTTCCAAGCGAATCTATAAAAATAGCATCAACTTTCCCAATAACCGGGCTTTCGCCGACTTTTATTTTATAGCCTTTGTTTTCAAGTGCTTGAAAATGTTCTTTTGGAAAATTTCTTTCGAATAAAACTTCGTCGGGCAGCCATTGGTGGTGAAATCGCGGACTATCAATGGCTGTTTGTATCGGCATTTCGAACTGAAGTACATTCAATAAAGTTTGGAAAACGGTGGTAATAATGGTTGAACCTCCGGGCGATCCTAAGGCTAAGATAGGTTTCTTGTTTTTAAGCACTATCGTGGGCGTCATCGACGACAACATACGTTTTCCAGCTTCAATTTTGTTGGCGCTGCTTCCAGTAAGTCCGTAGCTGTTTGGAAATCCCGGCTTGGCGCTGAAATCATCCATTTCGTTATTCAAGAAAAAACCAAGTTCGGGTAAATACAATTTCGAACCGAAGGCGCCATTTAGCGTGGTGGTAACGGCAACGACATTTCCAAACGAATCGGCTATAGAATAGTGCGTGGTTTCGTCGGATTCCGAAATCGTTATTGCACCCGCTTCGATATCTTTCGATGCAGTGGCACGATCAAAGTTAATGCTTGCTGCCCGTTTTTTCAGGTATTTCGAAGCCGTTAATTCTGCAACAGGAACATTTACAAAATCCGGATCGCCTAAAAACTTGCTTCGATCTGCGTAAGCGCGTCGTTCTAACTCGGTTAGCAATTGGATGTATGTTAAGTTGTTAACGCGTAAAGAATCTAGATTGAAATTCTCGAGCATGCCAAAAAGTTGTGCCAATGCTACGCCTCCTGATGAAGGCGGTGGCATGCTGCAAATCGTGTATTCTTTAAAAGGGAAACACAGCGGATTTCGCCATTTGGCACGATAGTTCTTCAAATCGTTAATTGTAATTATGCCTCCTCGTTTTCTCAGTGCCGAGACTAATTTTCGAGCCGTTTTTCCCGAATAGAATTCGTCTGAACCGTTTTTGGAAATTCGTTCTAAAGTTTTTGCAAGTGCAGGAAATTTGATGATGTCGCCAATTTGATGATCGGAATTAAAAGGAACGTTAGCTCCCGAAACTTCAAGAATCGTTTTTTGATGCACTTGCCATTGTTTTTGCTGTAAGGCCGACATCCGAACGCCTGTGCGTGCTAATCGAATAGCTGGTTTAAAAAGCGTCTCGATAGGTAGCGAACCAAATTTCTTGTGAACCTCAAAAATCCCAGCGATAGTTCCTGGAATGCCAACGGCAAGCGCTCCCTTGGTGCTTTTATCCGTATTTACGCTACCGTTAGCGTTTAAGTACATGTTTTCACTTGCCTTTTCCGGCGCCATTTCCCGATAATCTAACGAACCCACCGAACCATCGGCTTGTGCGTAAACCATAAATCCGCCGCCGCCAATATTGCCCGCATACGGATACGAAACGGCTAAGGCCAATTCTACAGCAATCATAGCATCAAAGGCATTTCCGCCTTGTTTTAAAATTTCGGCTCCGATTTCAGAAGCTTCAATGCGAGCCGAGCTCACAGCTGCCTTCGAATAAATTTGCTGTTGCTGTGCGACTAGTAAAAAAGGAAAAAGTATCAGTACGATTTGCCAAAACTTCATAATTCCTTCAACTTTTTTTCGCAAAACGACTGAATTTCAGGAAAAAACTTCGTGAACTCTTCTTCAAATAAAGCATAATCGGCGGTAAGCTCTTCAGTTGCGGTACTCATGCCCGATAAAAACTTCGTCCGAGCGTCCATTTGTCGGAATATATTCGTTAAACCGTGAATTGATTCATACGAAACCAACCAATTGTATTTAATCATATAAGGCACTACTGTGTGCGCTTTTTGTGTAAAATAATCGCTGTTTTCATTTAGTAAATTGTAAAAGCTTTGAACTACTTCTGCTAACGGTTTTTTTGAATACACATTCCAATTCTTAGCCAGAAAATGATCGTAATACAGATCCACTACCACAGGCGCATAATGATGATACGATGCATGTAAACGTTTGGTACTTTGTCTGAAAACAGGATGAGCATCGGTAAACGTATCAATTTCGCGATGTAATAAAATACCGCGTTGTATGCCTTTTGGAAAATCTAAATAGGCTTTGGTGCGAATACCTTCGGCGAGAAAGTTTCCGAGTTGAATTTCGGTATCGCTACCCGATAAAAATAAATGTGCTAGAAAATTCATACGCCTAAATGTAACCATTTTTTAAACTTGAACGCTACTTTTTTCTTTTCTAGGCACAGCGAAAACTTATATTTGTAAAAAAGTTAAAATCGATGACATTAATTAAATCTATTTCCGGAATTCGCGGTACTATTGGCGGTAAAATCGACGATAACCTAACGCCGATCGATGCTGTAAAATTTGCTGCCGCTTACGGAACATTTCTAAAGAAAACACTAGGTAAAGAAAATATTAAAGTAGTTATAGGTCGCGATGCGCGCATTTCCGGACCCATGATTCACGCCTTAGTAGCCAATACTTTAATCGGTTTGGGAATCGATGTGATTGATCTCGGATTATCGACTACACCAACCGTTGAAGTTGCCGTTCCGTTAGAAAAAGCCGACGGTGGAATTATTCTTACCGCTTCGCACAACCCAAAACAATGGAACGCTTTAAAATTATTGAATGATAAAGGTGAATTTTTGAGTGGCGCCGACGGTGCAGAAATTCTAAAAATTGCCGACGCGGGCGATTATCAGTTTGCCGACGTTGATTCGCTGGGAACGCTAATCGTTAATGATTCGTACATGGATATTCATATTGATGAGGTATTGAATTTACCGCTCGTGAATGTCGATTTAGTTAAAGAAGCAAAATTTAAAGTCGTTGTTGATGCCGTGAATTCCAGCGGTGGTATCATTGTTCCGAAGTTATTGGAGGAAATGGGTGTTGAATGTGTGAAGTTGTATTGCACGCCCGACGGTCATTTTCCGCACAATCCGGAACCTTTGAAAGAACATTTGTCGGAAATCATGAAATTGGTTGTAGAAGAAAATGCCGATTTCGGAATTGTTGTAGATCCCGACGTAGACCGACTTGCCTTTGTATCTGAAAACGGCGAGATGTTTGGCGAAGAATATACGCTTGTTGCTATAGCCGATTACATTTTGTCGAAGAATCCAGGAAATACCGTTTCTAACTTATCGTCGTCACGTGCTTTACGCGATGTTACGTTAAAACACGGTGGAACGTATTTTGCAAGTGCGGTTGGCGAAGTAAATGTTGTGGAACTGATGAAAAAACAAAATGCAGTAATTGGCGGAGAAGGCAACGGCGGAATTATTTATCCAGACTTGCATTACGGACGCGACAGCATTGTTGGAATTGCTTTATTCCTGACGCATTTAGCTGAAAAGAAAGTGAAAGTGTCGGAACTCAGAGACAGCTATCCGGCGTATTTTATGAGTAAGAATAAAATTGAACTCACGCCAAGCATTAACGTGGATGCGGTTTTGAAGCAAGTAGAAGAGAAGTACCAATCGGAAGAAGTTTCTACTGTGGACGGTGTGAAGATTGATTTCGAAAACTCTTGGGTACACTTGCGAAAAAGCAACACCGAACCGATTATTCGAATTTATACCGAAGCCGGTTCGCAAGCCGCAGCGGATGAACTGGCTGTTCGATTTGTGTCGGAATTAAAAGCGTTTGCGGGAATAAATGCATAAAGCTGATAGTGAACCAAATTATTAATTAAAAACCGCCTTAACGATTGTTGATAAGGCGGTTTTTTTCTGTTCTAGTGCAAAAATAGCTGTTACCTTAACGTACCTGAGAAATGCAAAATATCGCCTGCGATGATTCGCATTTTTTTTCCGTTAGTTAGTGTGTTTGTATATGATTTACCTTTTGCAAGCTGAATACTAATTAAACTACCTACTGGGAAATCGTTCAAATCCGCCGCGCTAATCGTAATAGTACCATTATCTAAAGCAAGTTTAGCAAAAGAAGGTGAAATATCGCCAACTTTAGCATTAGGATTTGCTCCAACAATTACAACACCAATTATCTCGTCGGCAGCAATATTTGAAGAATCCCAAGTCAAGCTAAAACCCGTGTTTTTGTTTATAAAAAATTGATCTTGAAGACCAACAATATTCCCATTTCTGAACTTATGCAACATAGGAACAGTAAAGTTAAAATTGCATAAAGCTGAACCCGAGCAGTTAATATTTCTTACATTAACATTTTGTCCAAAAATGCGTCCTACATCATTGCTTTCCTGTATAGTTTGCGTTTGATCGTATGATTTGTTGTAATTATCTGAGTGTCGAATTACAATGTCATTAATTAAAATATCTCCAATATTTTGATTGACTAAATTCGTGTCTGGACCTATTGACAATTGCCCACTAGCGCTAGCAGCAGAGTTATTAATATTAGATACGCTTTGTCCAAGAATTGTAAGTGTTGCATCTGCAGGCTCAGATTCTTCGATATTGCTTGCTAATCCAAATACTCTGCTTAATACAACTCTACCTTCGAGAGTTGGGTCTGAAACTTTACTTTCTTCTGAACTACAAGATTTAAAAATAAACGAAGAAACTACTAATAAGAGTAAAGTTGATTTTTTCATAATTGATTTTTTTAACAAATTATCTACTAAATATTTTAATTACAACAATCTCCAGATGTGTTATTAGGGGATGGCATGATGTAATTCCTCGCAGGATTGCTGCTACCAATCCCTTTACTTCTTGTTGAAAAGTACTTTGCACGATCACCTACAGAAAAACTATAACCAACAGGTAGCTGCGGGAAAACCGTACATTGTGCAGACTCTAAAAATACTTGCACCATGTAGGGACCCTGTGAAGGTAAATTAACATTCGTAATTTGTAAAAATCCCGGTGTAGTATTACCGCTAGGTTGAAACACCTGATTTTTCGTAAAGAAAGTCTGAACACTATTTGCACCATTTAAACCTGAAACAACAACTAGAGCATTTACGGCTACTGCATTTGTACTGTTAACTCTAGTAAAGTTAAACAATGGGTTTGCAATTACGACGGTTCTTTTATTTGGTGACGAATTTATACTGTTCAAATTTGGCCGCCTACATGAACCAGCTACAAATAACAACAAACCAACTAAACATTAGACTACTGTTTTCTTCCTATTTTTTGATTTAAAAATTACAAAAACAAAACTAGCGTTAGTCAATTTAAAAAAAAAGCCTCAAACCTTAAAAGACTGTTAATTATTTTTTTGTTCGGAGTATTATAATTGTACAGTCATAGACAGAGCTTGTATTTACATTTCAAACAATAATTATTTAATGTTATAACATTTATTCTACTATATAAAGAAGTTCGGTTGTTGATACGGTTGTTTTTGGATAATTGTTTTTCAGTCTATTTTTATAAGTAACAGCTTAATCTCCCGATCGAGTTATACCGGAATTAAAAGCTTTCGCTGGAATTTAAACTACGATCATTTTATACCAAAAAAAAGCCTCCAAATCGGAGGCTTTTTTGTCATAATTCCATTTTCTTTAACTCTTCATAGCTGCGATTCAAACGTTTAAGTAAGATTCCGTAAATCAATTTGTAAATCAGCCAGAAAATAAGCGTGAGAAAGGCAGTGATTAGGATTAAAACTACTATAGCCGTTATCATTACAGTAAGCGGCATTTGATCGGAACCACCGTGTTCAACGCTAGCAGTTGTATAGCCGTAGTAAAATCCAAAACAGCAAATGATCAAAAAGAAAACCGCAAACGAGATTAAATTAAACGCGATATAGCGCTTTACAACTCGCCTGGTGTTGATGATATTGGTAATTAATTCTTTGGTACTACTAACTACTGATATTTTTCGATAATTCTGATAAAATCGGTAAATAAACCAAACAACCACCACGTAAAAAGCAATACTGCAACCCATGTAGAATCCGTAGATTCCCCATCGTTGTAACAATTCGCTACTGTCGTCGTGTGCTTTCGATATCGATAAAACAACACTTAACAGTACACCAAAAAGCAACTCGCAAATGGAAACAATAAAAATCCATTTCACAATCGACGACGATCGCAATTTTAGCATGTTGCTCAACTCATTTTCACCGATTTGCGTGAACGAGTTGGTCGACTTCTGCCAGTCTTTCTTTAATAAATCCAATCCTTCCATCTGCTTGCTACGGATTTAATATTTTTTTCAATTTCCCCTTAATTCGATTCATCTTTACACGTGCGTTTACTTCTGAAATCCCCAGCGTTTCGGCGATTTCATGATAATCTTTGTCTTCTAAATACATGAAAACTAGAGCTTTTTCAATGTCGTTCAATTGCTGCACCGCGCGATACATCAGCTTAATTTGCTCCTCTTCTTCATAGTTGTACTGCTCTTCTTTGATAAACAAATTGGCTGTTTCAACGTCGGAAGTTTGAATGCTGCGCTTGTCTTTTCGGTACAAGGTAATCGCGGTGTTTAAAGCTACCCGATACGCCCAAGTCGAAAATTTACTTTCGCCTCGAAATTTGGGATAAGCTTTCCACAATTGAATCGTAATCTCTTGGAAAAGATCTTTGTGCTGATCTTCGTCTTGCGTATAAAGCCGACAAATCTTATGAATCAAATTCTGATTCATTTTCAGCTTCTCTACAAAGTCTTTTTCTAAAGATTGCTCCATCGTTCGATTAGTAGGTTTTCATGCATTTTTGTTACAAATCCGCTTTAGATTTTTTC
This sequence comes from Pseudanabaena sp. UWO311, assembly GCA_943371725.1. Taxonomy (GTDB): domain Bacteria; phylum Bacteroidota; class Bacteroidia; order Flavobacteriales; family Flavobacteriaceae; genus Flavobacterium. Next base: position 21,045 of record CALRVY020000027.1, read on the forward strand.
ATTTCGATTTGAGGCAATCAATAAATTAATAAACTTTCCGTAGCTCGAAATACCGTCTTTCTGACTGTTGAATTTCAGGAAATTATCGTAAAATGTCTCGAATATCTTTTCCACGAAAGTGGACTTTCCCTTCCAAAACGCATCGGCTTCTTCAAAATTTCGAAGGACTCCCGGATGTATCGACTTCTGATAAAAATCAAAAATCACTGGATTTTTAAACTTCCACATATTCAAACAATAACGCAAAGCTGTGGCATGGGCCGCGTACTGCAAGTGTAAATCGGTTGCTGCCGTCGAAACTTGAAAAGCGTAAAAATTGCATTCACTTTCGCTACCAACACCCAACTGATGCGCCATTTCGTGCGCTATCGTAAAACTTCGGTTAAAGTTAGGCGACTCATAATTGTACTGTGCTTCGCCAGAAAACGGATTCAAATAGCCCGTAAATCCCATGTAACTTAAGGCCAAACTGTATAACGACTTTTTAACACTGGGCGTTTCATAGTTCAATGCGTAATCGGGTAAATACCAGTATTTCAAAACCTTATTTTCAACCGCTGCGTCTGAAACGGTTTGCCGAACAGCTGTTGCCTTATTCTTAGTAATTTCAAACTGCAGCCGATTGCTTTCGCGAATCAACTTTCGCGTTAACGTATGCAATTCGGTATCGCTGTATTCCAAATTCCAGTTTTGTTTTTCAGCGAGCGAAGGTCCGTAGTAGTTGAACGCCCACAGTACGTGAAACAGCAAATACAAAGTGGCGCACGTACGCAGCAACAACGGAAATACAATTTGAACGAACTTTTTACGGTTCCGAATCGTTGAAATTAACAAGTACAATCCTAAAAGGGTGTAGGCAATATCGCCAATCGAAAACGAAAAATAGCCCGTAAACGTTCGTAAAGCCGTAGCGATTTTGGGATAAAAGCTCGTTTGATAGAACGCAATAAAAGTATTCGAGTTGCCAAGGATTTTCACAACTAGCACAACAACAAGCAAATACAAAATACTGCGCGCCAAATTGCCGTATCGCGGGCTGTACAATTCTAAAAACTGCTTTAATTTCTCTACCTGCTTCACTTGCTTGTTGTATTTTCGTGGCTCAAACCGCCAATTTATGAACGAGCAAGTTAGAAATTTAGTTCCAAACCCGATTTGGAAAAACTTCGCAGATTTAAACGCTGTGCCACGACCGTCGAAACAAGAAGCCCGAGTGATTGCTTTTATGCAAGAATTTGGCAAAAAGTTGAACTTGGAAACCTACACCGACGAGGTTGGTAACGTAATTATAAAAAAACCGGCGACTCCAGGTATGGAAAATCGGCAAACTGTTGTGCTGCAAAGCCATCTGGATATGGTGCACCAGAAGAATGCCGACACGGTTTTCGATTTTCAAACGCAAGGTATCGAAATGTATGCAGATGGCGATTGGGTTCGAGCGCGCGGAACCACATTGGGCGCCGATAACGGACTAGGTGTTGCCACTATCATGGCTGTTTTAGAAAGTACCGATTTGCCGCATCCGGCTATCGAAGCACTGTTTACAATCGATGAAGAAACGGGAATGACCGGCGCGATGAATTTGCAAAGCGGCGTGCTCACAGGCGATATTCTCCTAAATTTAGATACTGAAGAAGACGATGAAATCGACATTGGCTGCGCCGGCGGATTAGACGTTACCGCACAAGCTGTTTACAATTCGGAACCTACGCCCGAGCATTCGCTTGCGTTTAAACTTATTGTGCGCGGTTTGCAAGGCGGACACTCCGGTATGGATATCCACAAAGGCTTAGGCAACGCCAACAAAATCATGAACCGATTGTTTTTTGGCGGTTTCGACAATTTTGGTTTGCAAATTGCGAGTATAGTGGGCGGAAGTTTACGCAATGCCATTCCCCGCGAGAGCGTAGCGCATTTTGTGATTGCACAGTTGTACGACGGTGCTTTTCAATTAGACATTCAAGAAATTATAGACGATATTAAAGCTGAATTTGCAACCACCGAACCGCAGTTGGAAATCGAATTGGTGCCGGCCGAGCTGCCCGAAACGGTTATGGATGTAGCGGCCCAGGAAGCTGTGTTACGTGCTATTTATGCGGCGCACAACGGCGTGTATCGCATGAGTGCCGATATGCCCGATTTGGTGGAAACCTCGAATAATATCGCCAAAGTAACCATTGAAAACGGACAATTGAGCATTCAGTGTTTGACGCGCTCGTCGGTTGAGACCTCGAAATACGATTTAGCTAATGCCTTGAAATCGGCTTTTGAGTTGGCGGGTTGCGAGGTTTTGTTTTCGGGCAGTTATCCGGGTTGGAAGCCCAAACCTGAGTCGGATATTGTGCAATTGCTCGCCAAAACGTACACCGATTTATTTGGTTCGAAACCCCGTGTTGTGGCGTGTCATGCCGGTTTAGAGTGCGGTATTTTAGGCAAGAATTACCCAAAGATGGACATGGTTTCGTTTGGTCCGACGATTTTAGGAGCGCATTCGCCCGACGAGCGTGCCTCGATTACTTCGGTACAAAAATTCTGGAAATTGTTTAGCACGGTTTTGGGGAACATTCCGGAAAAGTATTAAGACTTTGTGACGTTCGCCAGTTAACGTATCTTTCTGGGGAAGCTAGAAGTTAGAAGCGAGAAGCGAGACTCCAACGATTTCAACACTTCGCGTATCGTTTTACCCATCCTAACCCGCAATTTGTCGGAGAATGAACACTTCGAAAGGAACATTGTTAACATTGTGAAAAACTTTGTGAAACATCGTGCTCCTTTTTCCCTTTTTCCCTTTTTTCTATTTTTTCTATTTTTTCTATTTTTTCTATTTTTTAGCTTTTCCCGCTGTCCGCTATAGTCCTCGTAAAATACGGCAGGTTCACACGCGCAGCATTCGGCTTCTGAGGTCGCCGTTTGCAGCGCGGTTCACCGAGCCGTTTTTTCCTCCGGGCTGCCGCTACCATCCGGGCTAGGAAAATCGTTACTAACGTTTGGTGGAAAAAGTGTATATTCGTTGGAGACAAAAAGGCGAAACAAGTGTCCAATTTAACATAGACAAAATGCGCATAAATTTGTCGCTGCAATTCGCTGTGATTAAATAATTTACGAGCGTTTTTGAAAATTGAGAAAGTTGCGTGAACTTCGCCAATTGTTGAGTTACCAGTAATTTTATGACACGACAGGAGAAAAGACAATTTA